>JACUUP010000035.1 GCA_014859225.1 Candidatus Aerophobota bacterium | reverse complement strand
ACATTGATAAAACTTGGACCATCTGCTGATAGAGCTTTTTGAACCTTCTTAATGAGGTCCATATGATAACCAGGGGAGGCTTGAGCAACATAAGGGATGTTGTGGGCAGCTACAATTTCTGTCAGGTTCTTCCTTGATTCTGTTTTTCCCTCAGGGATAGCTTTACCGGGAGGGGTGGTGGTTGTATGAGCCCCTAAGGGGCTTGCGCTTGAGCGCTGAATGCCCGTATTGTGGACTACAATTCCGTCAGCAATAAAGTTATGTTCATGTTCTACCCTTAAATCTAAGGTTGGCTCTTTCCCGACTAACTTTATCTGTCTTACTTTTTCCATCTCGAAATATTTGTTACCTATTAAAAAGTTTTGGTATCTGTACTGATTGGGGTATTTTTTAATCTTCCATCCATTCCTCTTGCTGAAACAGACATATCCATACTCGGAATCTTTCAAAAGCTCTCTTTTAACGCATACCGTACCCTTTTCTTTTTTCTGTCGGTGTATTTTGCCAACCCTGTATCCCATCGTCTGTAGCAACAGTCTGAGACGTTTAAGAAGCTCATAGCTTGCTGAGACATAACGCGAGCTATTTTCTATTTTGTACCCATCCGAGAGCATCATACCTTGAAGGAAACTTTCTTTTTCCTCCAGAGGAAGGCTAAATACCCAGGAGGGAATTGTTTTATTTTTTGCTCCCAATCCAAATCCCAGGGAATCAATAAATCGAGCAAGATTTACAGAATTCACATAGACATAATTGTCATCCGCTCTTATCTTCCCGCCAAAAATTTCTGAATGAAGGGAGGTTAAGGTCTCTCTTGCCTTTGATTCTTCAGGAATAGCAAAACCTACTTCTCCTTTCTCAGCTCTCACCCAGCCATCACCAACCCATATGCCAAGATACTTCATTACATCAGGACTGGAAAATTCCGGCAATCTTATCTCATTCAAACGGTTTACTTTATAATCTCCTTTTTGTACTCCATTAAAGTTAAATTTAAATGACTTTCCTTCATCCAAATTCTTCAATGCCACAACCTCATCCCCAACTTCCATCTCTGATACTGTTTTCCAGATAAGTTCGTTTTCTTTACCTCGTCCATTTCGCTTCAAAACTAAAAAAGGATGATTTGCTGTTGCTTGTATTGAATGATGAAGGGTTCTAACCTCATAAACATCTTTTATTCCATTATCAAATACACCTGTGCATTTTTTCAAAGCTAACGCGTGGGTTCTCTGGTTAAAAGCATAAATCTCATCCCCTTCTTTTACCTCGGTTATTTTCTTAAGACCATCTTTCGTCATTATTAAAGAAGATGTACTTAAGCAGTTCATGTAGGCCCCGTTATCGTAGCATACATAGAGCATTTTGTGTCCCCGTTCAAGCACTCCTGAAAGTGCCTGCAAACCAATATCATAGGTTCCCCCATCTCCACCAAAGGCAATGAATCTGAAATCTTCACCAATCTTTCCCTGTTTCTTGAAAGCACGATAGGCGGTTTCAACTCCCGAGAGTGTAGCCGCAACATTTTCAAAGGCACAGTGAATCCAGGGAATCCTCCAGGCAGTATAGGGATAAATGCTGGTTGCTACCTCAAGGCAGCCTGTTGGACAGGCAGCTATCACCGGTTTATCCGAAGCCAAAAGCACCTGTCTTACTATAATTGAAGCTCCACATCCCGGGCAAAGCCTGTGTCCCGGGGACAAAAGTTCTTTTTTATGGGAAAGTTCCTTAAGAGAAGGCATTTTTTTCTCCTTTATTCTCTTACTCCTAAATAATTTACCAGATTTTCCACTTTTCCAGATTTTTTTATTCCGCTAAGCTCATCCACAACTTTTTTAATATGTTCTACAGTTACATCTCTTCCCCCTAAACCATAAATGTAACTTATAATCTGTGGCCGCTTATTCAGCTCATACAGGGAAGACCTTACCTCTAAAAATACAGGACCACCCACAGCCCCAAAGGAAGCGGCGCGGTCCATAACGGCAACACAAGTTTTATCTTGCAAGGCTTGCCTCACCTCTTCTTGAGGGAAGGGACGAAAAGCTCTTATTTTCAAAAGTCCAACATTAATACCTTTTTCTTTAAGCTCCTGTATCGTGGCTTTAATATTCCCGGCAGTAGAACCAAGCGCTATTATCACCATATCTGATTCATCCATATTGAATTTTTCCACCAATCCGTAATCTCTACCAGAAAGCTTTCCATAATCTTTTCCTACTTCTTTTATAACAGGAAGTGCCTTTTCCATAGCTTCAACCTGCTGTCTTTTGTGTTCAAAATAGTAATCAAAAAGGTCAAGCGGACCATAGGTTACCGGGTTATCTATATCTAAAAGAGAGTGCTCTATCTTAAAATCTCCTATGAAATTTTTAATTTCCTCATCCTCTAAAATATCTATCCTTTCCGTAGAATGGGAGATAATAAACCCATCAAAACAAACCATTACCGGGAGCAACACATCTTTATTTTCTCCTATCTTTACCGCTTGAATTAAGCTATCATAAATTTCCTGGCAATTTTCACTGTAAAGTTGTATCCATCCAGAATCCCTTGCTCCCATTGAATCAGAGTGGTCACAGTGAATATTTATGGGACCACTCAAAGCTCTGTTGGCAACTGACATCACTATGGGAAGGCGGTAGGAGGCTGCAATGTATAAAATCTCCCACATCAAAGCAAGCCCATTGGCACAGGTAGCCGTTATTGCCCTCGCGCCTGATGCTGCTGCGCCAATACAGGCGCTCATAGCCGAGTGTTCACTTTCCACCCGTACCATCTCTGTATCTACCTCCCCATCTGCCACAAATTGAGAATAAGTCTGGACTATCTCAGTTTGTGGTGTTATAGGATAAGCAGCCACAACATCTGGATTTATCTGACGCATAGCCTCGGCAGCCGTTTCATCACCGGTTAATGCTAAAATTTTCGCCATCTTATGTACCCCCTTCTTTCTGCTCGCCCTGCTTTTGTCTGTATTTAGCCTCTTCTATCATTTCTATAGCATCAAAGGGACAAACATTAGCACATATACCACATCCTTTGCAGTGACTGTAGAGAAAACCCTTTGTCTTTTCTTCTTCAACAATCACCGAAGAGTCAGGACAGTATATCCAGCACAAAAGACAATTCGTGCACTTTTCCTTATTAAGTACAGGACGAAAAGTTCTCCAGCTTCCGGTTAAGTATTTCTCAGCATTTCCCGCCTCTAAAATAAGCCCTCCAATCGGGATTTCCTTCCAGCTTTTTTCTTTCATTCTGATTTAACCTCCTTGTAAGCCTTCCTGATTGCAGAAATATTTCCCTCTACTATTTTAGAGCTAAATTTTTTTTCAAATTTTTTCTTGGCACCTGCAAGGAGTATATCAAGGTTAAAAATAGGAAGCGCCTTTATAAGAGCACCCACCATGGGCATATTGGGAAGATTTCGGCCAAGAATCTCCAGGGAAATAGAGGTAGCATTAATTGTATAAATTTTGCCATTTTTCATACCAAGTTTTTTGCGCACAACCTCAGGCTCCTCGTTAGTATTGACCACTAAAACTCCCTGCTCAGGCAAACCTTCAGCCACATCAACCGCATCAAGCAAGGTTTCGTCAAGCACAACTACAGCATCAGGATTTACAACTCCCGAATGGATAAAAATAGGAGTATCACTTATCCTGGTATAAGCTTTTATAGGAGCTCCCTCTCTTTCCGGGCCATACTCGGGAAATCCCTGGATATACTTACCTTCACCTAAAGCTGCCTCTGCCAGTAGAAGAGCGGCTGTTTTTGCTCCCTGACCCGCCCTTCCATGCCATCTAACCTCAGTTATTGTTTTCATGGTACCCCCTTTTCACTCAATAAATCAGTGCATTTTATATTAAATCGGGTGGGCTGTCAATAAAAAATAGGGACGGCACCCTCTCCTGAAAAAGCTGCAAAAATGCAAAAAATGGGCACCGTCCCTATTTTAGGCTTTTTTACTCTGGTTTTATTTTTCTCTCTTCAGTTTAAAACCCGCACTGGTTATAAGTTCAATAAGAAAACCCCAGAGAATAACTAAACCCAGCGTCGCCCAGAATCCCTGCGGTCCCCCCCAGAAGCCAATTGCGGCAAAGATACCAAAAAGAAATCCCCACAAAATTCCATGAGGAGCCCAGTGAAGTTTCAGGTTGCTTGTGCCGATGGCAAATCCCATCACCGAATGATGAATTAGCGCATAGATGCCAAGAGGCCAAAAAGCTACCCCTACACCATATTTTTGTAAGAGCATACAGATAATACCAAAAATTCCCCCCCAGATAGTAGCTATCACCACTCGTTTTTTTTGCATTTTTATCACCTCCTCTCACCTCATTTTCCTTTTAAACTTCTCCCTGAATATAAACAGGCACTATCCTTGCTTTGTTTTCTCCAGGGCAAAAAGGGCAATCCGGAGGGCTTCCCTCACCCAGGGCTCCTCCAGCGAAATAGTAATTCCAGGGGATGATAAAGTCTGACGCAATTTTAAAGCTAACTTCTCTCTCTCATCTACTTCATATTTTCCCTTATCATCAGCTACCTGAGATAGCAACTCTTTCCTGGTTTGAACCAAAACATCTGCTATACGCACCAGTAAAGAGAAGTCCTGTTCATCCAGCCAGTCACTTATCCTTAAAAGTTTTTGTTTTTCAGTGTCTTTAAGCAGACTCCTTATATCTTGAGGAAGAAGGCTTAACAGCGTAGCAATGCTATCCTCCTCAAAAAAGTAACTCAGAGGAACAGAGAAAGATTTTCCTATACGCTCCAGCATTTTAAGGGAGGGATACTGCTGCCCCCGTTCTACCTTTCCAATGTAGGTATAATCAACTTTTCCTTCAATGCGATTTGCAAACTCCTTCTGGGTTAAACCCAGTTTTTTTCTTAGACTTTTAAGTCTTTCCCCGAAACTCATTTTTTCCTCACATTGCTATATACTAAATTATTTACTTTTCTTGTCAATTTGTATGAGTTATTATGCATATTTTTTCTTGACAATAATAATTATTTATCCTATCATAAGATAAGGAAAGATAAATGAGGATAAATAAACGGCAAATATTAAACCAGCTGGTCAAAAAAGACCTGTGGGAAAATCTCTCTTCAAAAGAGATTAGATTATACCTGCTCCTCATAGTAACAGCCGATAGTAAAGGTGGGAAAGGTGAACTAAGTCTGCAAGAGGTGAACCGTTATCTGGAAATCAGTCTCAATGGTCTAAAGAGGACAATTTGTGGTTTGCAAAAATTACATCTCGCAAAAGTTAACCATTGTGATGAATGGAGTTTCCAGTTCCAGCTTGTCTGCCCTGCTGACCAGAAGAAAAGAAAGCAAAATGCTAAGAGAGGGAAAAATCCTGCTTAATTTTACAATTCTAACCCAATGAATTATTTCCAAATTGTATCCAGGGGTGCCAAAAATTAACCAAAGAGCTATCTCACAAACCTGCTCAATTAATAATGAGCGAAAAAGATGGTGGGAAGCGAAGCAGAGAGAACAGGAGAAAAAACTTAACTATCTTCTAAGGGTAAACCAAGAGATTCTCTCCCGGGATAGCCTCTCATCAATTCTCCAGTATATAATTGAAGAGGGAATAGAAATTCTGCGGGTAGAGGCGGCTTTTTTGAGGCTGGTTGATTCTAAACACAAAAAACTTGTGATTAAAGTAAAAAACAAAACATCTCCTTCAGATTCTGTGTCAGATTCTTCTGCACACTCTGATTCTCGCTCATCTGGTAGTCCATCGCCTGGCAAGCTCCGCCCTTTTTTAACCTTACCCCTTAAGGCTAAAAACAAGACCCTGGGAACTTTATCCTTTTACAACAAAAACAAAAGAAAGTTCGGTTTTGCTGAAATGCAGATGGCTAAAATTATTGCTTCTCAAAGCACCCTTGCACTGGTAAACAGAGGCTATATTGAAAAAATAACCAAAGTAGCTGCCGTAGACAAAATGACAGGTCTTTACAATCAAAACCATTTCTATCAGCGCCTTGAAGAAGAAATAGCAAGAGCATGGCGCAATAGACACCCTTTATCTTTACTCTTTATGGACGCAGATAAACTGAAGGACATCAACGATAGCTGTGGTCACCTGACGGGAGATAAAGTGCTCCAATTTATCGCTAAAAGTATAAAGACGAGCATAAGAAAAATGGATATTGCCTTCAGATATGGGGGAGATGAATTTGTAGTGATTCTGCCCGGGGTAGACCCAGAAAGAGCCTCTCTCGTCGCAGAAAGGATAAGAAAAAAGATAAAAGAAAATGCTTGCGTCCATAAAACAAGTTTAAGTTTGGGAATAGCATCTTTTCCTGAGGATGCCCAAAAACCCCGGCAGCTTTTAGATAAGGCTGATAAAGCGATGTATCAGGCTAAAGGGAAGGGAGGAGATAGAGTGGAAAAGGTAGAGTAAAACGCTTCTACCACCCAAACATAGAAATTACAACCCTGATAAAAATATTAGCAAGAAGACCTGCTGCAGCATCATCAAGAACCACTCCCCATCCTCCTGGTAGTTTTTGAAGTTTATTTATATAAAAGGGCTTTATCATATCAAATAAGCGGAAAAAAATAAATCCAGACACCAGGAAGAGGGGAGAAACGGGAAGTCCCAGCATAGCTATGAGAAATCCTCCTATCTCATCAATTACAATAAAACGATGGTCCTTATCCTTAAGAATCTTCTCACACTCCCCGGACACCCAGACTCCCAAAAAAATGACAAATATGGCTACAAAAAGATGCCACCAGATAATCGGGGTAGCTGATGAGATTAAAATATAGATAAGCACTCCCCAGAGTGTTCCTGCTGTTCCGGGAAAAAACGGAACATAGCCTGCTCCAAACCCTGTTCCAATAGCTAAAAATACCCGTTTCATTTTATTAGCATTCTCCTTCCCTGCAGAAAATATTCAATACCTGAAACTACAGCAAAAATACACGCTAAACCCATAGCAGAATAAATAAATACCTGCATAAAAATCTGGAAAAATCTAAGGTCGAAAAGAAGGTAAAAAAACACAAAAAAAAGAGCTACATACTCCAGCACTGTTTTTAATTTAGCCGTCATACTTGAGGCTAAAACGAATCCTGTTGCCGCCAACTCCACTCTAAGAGCCATCACCAAAAAATCCCGCGCCATAATGACTATTACCATCCAGAAAGGGATAATGTGCAGGTAAATAAAGCAAATAAAAGCACTGTAAACGAGAATTTTATCGGCAACAGGGTCTATTATCTTTCCTGTGACCGTCACTTCATTTTTCTTTCTTGCTACGTATCCATCCAGCCAATCAGAAAAAGAAGCAACAGTGAAGATAAAAAGAGAAAAAACCACACCCACTTTTGCAAAAATAAATAGAAAAACAATGAAAAAAGGGACAAGAGCTATACGAAAAAGGGTTATTTTATTGGCTGTATTCATCCGTTGTATCTTTTTTCTCTTCCTTTCCCCCTCTATCAGGCTTTCTTTCCACCAGAACCTCCCTTGGTTTACTTCCTCTAAGAGGTCCTACTAATCCCTCTTTTTCAAGCTGCTCCATAATTCTGGCAGCCCTATTATACCCTATGGCGAGCCTTCTCTGAAGATAAGAGGTGGATGCTCTACCTCTTGCAAGAACAAGTTCCTTTGCCTCCTGGTAAAGCTCATCTCCAACAGCCTCATCTGTTTCATCCAACATCTCGTCCTCAATTTCACTGATTATATCCTTGTAAACGGGAGCCTCTTGTTGCCTGATAAAGTTAACCACTCTTTTCACCTCTATGGAGGAGATGTAACTTCCCTGAATCCTGAAAGGCCTTGATGCCTCTACGGGCGAGAAAAGCATATCACCATTTCCAATGAGTTTCTCAGCACCGGTTGTATCAAGGATAGTCCTTGAATCAATCTGTGAGGCAACAGAAAAGGAAACGCGGGAGGGAAAATTTGCCTTAATTAAACCGGTTATAACATCAACTGAAGGTCTCTGGGTGGCAACAACAAGATGAATACCTGTTGCTCTTCCAAGCTGGGCAATTCGACAGAGGGTTTTCTCCAGTCTTGCCCCGGCAAGCATCATAAGGTCAGCAAGCTCGTCAATGACCACCACAAGGTAAGACATAATCTTTTCTTTTTCTTTGTCCTGGTTAAATTCAGCAATATTACGCACACCATCCTTGTTGAGTCTCTCGTAGCGCTGCATCATTTCCTGGACTACCCAGTCTAAAGAAGTTGTTGCTGTTTTGAAGTCTTTTATAGGAGGAAATATTAAGTGAGGAATGTCCGCATAGTCAACAAGTTCCACTGTTTTAGGGTCAATAAGTAAAAATTTAACCTCTTCGGGCAAGGCTTTATAAAGAAGACTGATTAAAATGGAGTTTACACAAACACTTTTTCCAGAACCGGTTGAGCCTCCTATTAAAAGATGAGGTAGACTCTCCAGATTAGCCCATACTGTTCCCCCGGCAATATCCTTACCCAGGGGGAAAAGAAGCTTTTCTCTCCTATTTTTAAACTCAGCTTCCTCTAAAAGGCTGCGCAGGTAAACAAAGTTAACTTTCTTTTTAGGCACCTCCACCCCCACTAAAGATTTACCACTTACGGGAACCTCTATCCTGACATTGGGAACAGCTAAGGATAAAGCGAGGTCGCTTGCAAGGTTCATGAGTTTGCTTACCCGTATCCCGGGAGCAAGCTTAATTTCATACCGGTTAACAGATGGACCTTCTTTCACCTCATCTATCTCAACTTCCACTCCAAAGTCTTTTAAAGTTTGCTGAAGCCTTCTACCTGCCTCCTGAACCTCGTTGGATGAGGAAAGCTTTCCCTTTGGAGAATCAAGCAAATCAAGGGGTGGAAATTGATAACCTGAGGTAGAAAATCTCTGGATATCTTTCTCTCCCTTTTTTTCTTTGGGCAAAATATACTTAGAATTTTTGCTTAAGGTAAGATTTTTTTGGGAGAAAACCTGCTTTTTAATTTCTTTTTTTCTTCTCAGGGTAGAAAAATCAATATTTAAAATAAAGCTGATAAACAAAAGCCCAATTACCACAATCAATCCTCCAACTTTCCCCAAAAGAAGTATGAACCATTCGTGAAAAATAAAACCTACCAGTCCTCCTCCATGCCAGGGGAAGGTAAGGTCCAAGCCAGCAAAATAAAAAAGAGTGCATAAAGCTATAAAACCAAAGATAAGGCTTATGCCCCTACTTAAAAGGCTCTCTATATAACCTTTTTTCGCCTTTTTTATACCAAACCATATAAAGATAAAGGGCAAAAGAAAAGCAGAAATTCCGAGCCCCAAAAAAAGGTAAGTAGCAAGGAAAATTCCCGCTTTCCCAACATAGTTTCCTGGAGAAATTTCGGGAGGAAAAGTAAAAAAAGGTGACTTTTCTGGATGATAAAAAAGGAGGCTAACCAGGATAAAAAGCCCTATTATAATCAAAAGGGTAGCCTTGGCAATATCTTTTTTTCTTTTTCCCGGGATTTGTTCTGTCATAATTATTTTCCCTCTATTAATCTGCTTTCAATAACCCGCCCACCACGCCAGCCCAAATTTTTGCACAGGTTACCAGATTTTCTATCTTAACATATTCATTCGCCTGATGGGCTACTGATTCTGTTGCAGGAGAATGAACTACAGCAGGAATATTTCTAAAATAAAGATTTTTAGCAAGAGTTATACCCCCCATGGTTCCAACTTTTAAAGAAATACCAATTTTTTCAGCTGTATCCTTAAATATTTCAGTCAGGGGATGTTCTATATCAAGAAGATGTGGTTTTGCAGAAAAGTTTCTTTTTGCAATTTCAACTTTCAGGTTGTATTTTGAAGCAAGAGCTTTAAGTTCGCATAGCATCTCATCCTCTTCCATTCCCAGAGGATACCTGATGTCAAAAGTTGCCTCGCAGCTATCAGGAACAATATTAGGAGCCTGACCTCCTTTTATCTGTCCTAAATTTAAGGTGGCAGGTTCAAATAAAGGATGATGTTCATTCTTAAAGCTAAAATTTTTTAAACTTTCAAGATAACTTACCATCTTATATATGGCATTCTCACCTTTTTGAGGCTCGGAGGCATGTGCTGATTTTCCTTGTGTACGAAGATAAACTTCCATTCTTCCTTTTTCTCCTATCACTATCTCATCTAATTTACCACCGTCAGGAATGATACAAAAATCTGGATGAAAATCTTTTTCTAAAAGATACTGCATACCATAACGGGAGCCCTTTTCCTCATCAGCTACCGCTCCTAAAACTATAGTGCCTCTTAAGGGAATTTTTGCATCAAGAAGAGCTTTTACTCCTGCCCAGCTTGCGGCAAAAGGACCTTTATTATCTACAGCTCCTCGCCCATAGATTTTACCATCTTTTATCCTGGGTGAAAATGGGTCAAAATCCCACCCCTCACCGGGGGGAACAACATCCATATGAGAAATTATAGCAACAACGGGCGAGTCTTCGCCGATACAGCCTAAGATGCTTAATCTTCCCGGGGCCGGCTCATAAACTTTTATCCTGGCACCAATCTTTTTAAGATACTCTATTAAAATATCTTTTACCAGAAACTCATTTCCCGGGGGATTCACTGTGTTTTTTTCCATGAGCCTTGAGGCAAGATTTAGCATCTCTTCTTTATCTATACGGGAAGAAAGAGCATCCAGCCAGGCTAAATTTTCCATAGCTATTTTTCTCCTCTGGCATTTGAAGCAATTTTACCACACAAAAAGCACCTGTCAAATACAGTTGACAAAAAAGATTTTTAAACTTAAATTTAGGAAAAAACTCAAAGGGGGGTGCAGGAGGTGAAAGAGGGGAAAGAGGGAAAAAGAAGAACTGGAGAAAAAGAAATACAAAAGGAGAGAAAAGTGCGAAAAATATTCATAATTTTTGGGTTAGTGCTAATGTTTGTTTTTATACTGGTAGCTTTGGGCTTTGCCCGGGATGGCAGTCTGGAAATTCAAATTGAGCCTATGTGGATGGATGTTTATGGCTACGATGAGCATGTGGGGGATATATTTTACTATAAAGAAAAGTGGAATGCATACACTTCTACCCTTGAATACGATATAACTTATGAGCCGATAAACCTGAATATGAAAGACGGTTTAGCGCTAAGAGCAGAGTTAACCTACAGAAAAAATCAGTGGGGGTGGGGTCTTAGTGGGTGGCAGTTTAATACTGATGCATCAGAAACTGGCAGGGTAACAACTCCTCTTTGGCAAGAGACATCAACGGGGTATATTTACTATGAAAATGGAGTGCGTATGTGGGACCATACCATCTGGCCTTTGTGGAATGACCTGGAAGAGTCACTTTGTTCTCCTGTAGATTATTTTGCAGAAAACAAACTTGGCATCTGGACAGCCGATGTATTTGGTATTCGCACCCTGGCAGAAAAACCAGCAAGTCAGATTGACTTCGTATTTGGAGCAAAATTAGGAAGTCTGAATAATGAAAGAAGGGAAGGACAGGAGCAGCGGGCGTATGTTTACTATGATCCTGAATATTTCTCTGAGCTTCCTTACTGGCCTGAAGGTTACGACTGGGATAACTATGTCACCCTGGAGAGCAAAAGCAAAGCAAACTATGAGATTATGTTAGGTCCAGTTTTAGGATTTCAGGGACAGGCAAAGTATAAAAGATGGGGAATTGAGGGCTTTATCAACCAGTCCGTTTTATTCGGCAATGTAAAATACGAGGGCATCTGGGAGGATATTGATGATATATGGTATGCAGAAGATGGTGACCCCGTTGGCTCATACCTGATTCTGTATGGCTCTTTCCCCTTTGCTAAAGAGGAAAAGACAGCTGTTCCCGTAACCGAACTCAAGCTCAAAGTTCTCTATGATATAACAGATAACATCTCCTTGAGTTTTGGCAGTTTCCTCTCTATCTGGTGGGATGCACCGGTTGCTCCTGAATTTTCACTTCCCGGCAACTGGGAAGCAGGAGGTGGAACAGGATGGCAGCTTCAAAAAAGAACACTTGAGTTTAAAGGTCTGGTAGTAGACCTTAAGATTCGCCTCTAATGAAAAGCGGTCAGGTCTTGGGCATTTGACATTAATCCTGACAAAATGTAGCCGCACCCTTTAAGGTGTGCAGGTTTCCTGCACTACCATGGGTTTGCAATGACAGGCGGGATGCCTGTCCTACGGTATTAACGCTTTCCTTACGCACCCTAAAGTTTGCGGCTACATTAAGTTCATCCACTGCCTTACCTCCTGGTTTAAAAACTAAAATTTTATTGCAAAATTATTTTGGATTTAGTATAATATTAAATGTCAAAGATAAAAATAGGGGTATTAGACGATGGAAGAGAAAGAATTAATAACCAATGAGATAGAAAATATCCCGGTGCCATATCTCATAGAAATACTGGATTTTATCCGATTTTTGAAGACTAAAGCTTTGGAACAAAAGATGGAATTTGCATTAGCAAGTGAAGTGTCTCTCAAAAAAGATTGGCTGAAACCTGAAGAAGACGAAGTATGGAAAGATTTATAAAAGGAGATGTAGTAGTTGTTCCCTTTCCCTTCTCAGATTTAACCTTGACTAAAAGACGGCCAGCTTTAGTAATTGCTAAGTTGGAAGGTGATGATTTAATTCTTTGCCAGGTTACCAGTCACTCTATTAGAAATAGATACGCCGTTTCAATTAATTTGTAGAGGGATTATTTCCCGAATAATTCCTCTACAAGTTCCCTCTTTGTCATCTTTAAATAATTAGCTATATCACTTAAGATACTATTTAAAGTCCCAATTTTAATTGAGACATGATTAGGGATCGTTATCTTATGTTCGGTCTCTTTAAAATAAGAGGCTAACCGTATATGACTTCCTGTCCTTCTTTCTTTTAATTTGGTAATCATATCTTTTAAGTAACTCAGCCAACTTTGCTCCAGAAACATCCCTTGGTATTTTAGACATAGGAGAGTATCTCTTCCCTAACTATATGCAGGCGAATAATACGAGGGATGTCTTCTTCTTTATCAAAATGACACCTTAGAGAATCTTTAACATTCCCTTTCAGTTCCTCCAGTGTTTCACCTTCTGTAAAAATTGAATAATCAAGAGCTTTGGCGGTATACCCTCCTTCAGGGTCTTCCTCCACTATAAAAACTACCTCTCTTGTTTGCATAATTATACTCCTTAAAAATAATAGTTTAACTTCTCTGCAAGAACTCGTCCTTCATTTATTTTTTAGGATACTTATTTTTCACGCAAAACTTTATTGTCAAATATCCAGGACATATCCCCCCGCTTTAAACCTTCCCGCTTCGCTTCAGTCTCTGTATTCGGCGAAGCTTTGCCGCTTCA
>JACUUP010000209.1 GCA_014859225.1 Candidatus Aerophobota bacterium | reverse complement strand
TTAATAATCTTATTTCTGGTTTTCATATCCTTTCATACAATTTTTGACACTACCTAATATGTTTAGTTAGGATAATAGGTACATGGTTAGCTATACCTAATGTCCCTCTGTACCCTCTGCTCTTTGACAATTTGGTAAGTGATGATCAGTCCTCCTCGTATAAGACGCTTGTACTCCTTAAGGAGAAAATCCTCACTCATTTTTTAGTTTCGTATACCACAGTTATACTGAACTCATAATTCTACCGAAGATACTGACACACACAAGTTTTGTAGTAGTTAACTCGTAGAACGTGCTTCGTTTAATCAACCGTTCTTTGAAAATTTGACTTTGGGACCGAAACTTCCTATTTTTATCCTCAAGAGTTTCGGGATAAGAAGAGGGAAAATGCACTTCCTCCTTGCAGATTTAACTGCTATCAAAAGAGAGCATTCCTGGGTCTATTTGCTGAAGATGCTAACACACACGCTGCAGCGGTCTTTCTTCTCCACAACACACTGGAGTGGTACACTTAGAAGAAAAGAAACTGACTGCTCATAATTGACCGAGGATGCACGGTAAATAGTACCAGGAAGTATCGGTCCCAATTTTAAACTCTTAAAGGTGGTGATAAAGTTGTTAAAGATCCTAAATATTGGAATTGACATTAGTCTAAAAGAAGCGGTTATCTCCCTTCTCACCTGGGAAGGAAA
This sequence comes from Candidatus Aerophobota bacterium, assembly GCA_014859225.1. Classification (GTDB taxonomy): domain Bacteria; phylum Aerophobota; class Aerophobia; order Aerophobales; family B3-G15; genus Kmv34. The sequence continues at coordinate 1,501 of JACUUP010000209.1, read as the reverse complement.
GTATCTGGGGGAAAGTTTTAAAATACCCAACAACCTTCCAGGAGCAGGTGAGCTGGAGAACCGACTCTCAAGCGTTTTATCTACTGGCACATTTGAACATGTCCGCTTTGGGATGGAAGCCACTCAAAACTATGGATTTCACCTGGCAGAGAAGCTTGCCAGCTCGGATAAACTTTCAGCTTGGAAACCACTTGTATATATGATCAACGCAAAGTACATAAAGGATTTTAAAGGAGCATTTCCTGAAAAAGATAAAACAGATCTTATCGACAGTAAGTTCATCGCTGAATACCTTCGCTTTGGGAAACTTCCCCATCCTTTTGAGGCAAACAACCGTTATCTTCCTCTGCAACGATTAGTTCGCTGCCGCTACCATCTGGTGAAGAATATTGAAAGAGAGACCAAGTTCTTTTTAGCTAACCTCTTTCTCAAGTTTCCCGGCTGGGTTCAGAGAAGACCCATTAAAACTTTAGGGAAAAGTGCTATGGATGTTCTACATGAGTTTTATTCCCTGGATGAGATTGTTCAGATGCCTTTAGAAGAACTTGCCCTCTTTGTGGCAAAAGCAGGAAAGAATCGTTCTCCCAATCCAGAGAAAATTGCAGAGGAGATCAAAAAAGCAGCGCATGAGTCCTATCGCCTACGAGCTGATTTAGCTAATTCTGTTCAGTTCATTCTGGAAACTATTATAGTCAACATCAGAGCCTTAAAATCATCTCTAAAAGAAGTCAACAGAGCAATAGAAAAAGAGATGAGGGGTTTTTCTAATCCACTTCTATCGGTTAGGGGAATTGGTCCAGTCTACGCTGCAGGACTCCTTGCCTGTATAGGGAATACCAAAAGATTTTCAACTCATAATCAGATAGCGAAGCTCGCTGGTCTTGTGTGGAAGAGAAATCAAAGTGGAAAATTTGAGGCAGAGGAAAGACGCCTCATCCGTCAAGCTGACCGCTACCTCAGGTACTATCTGGTAGAGGCAGCTAACTCGTTGCGAGTGTACAACGAGGAGTACAGTAGATACTACCAGAAAAAGTACTGGGAGGTGAACAAGCACCAGCACAAAAGAGCACTTGTGCTCACGGCCAGAAAGCTGGTGAGACTGGTCTTTGCCTTGCTCTCAAAGAATCAGCTATACGAGCCAGCTCGTGCGTTCCAGTGTGCACAGCCGTCTTTAACTTTGTCCTGTAAATCAAAGAGCAGAAGGTAATTTTTTTTCAAAGCCAAAGATCTTTTTTAAACAGAACTTTGACTATCTGGAGTGGTATGCTTTGCCTCACTTGACATCATACCACACGTCTTTTCTCAAGAAAACTCAGTTTCCCCTATCTCTTTAAATCAGCTACTATCACCTCCTTTGCTTGATTGTTGACCCTGCCGAGCACATTATTTGATTTGCTTGATTACCGCTCGCATTTTTTCCAGGGTCTCATCTATATCAGCCTCGGTGTGGGCTGCGGAAACGGTAAGATCTGTATGAAAATATAGCCCTTTCTCGATGCAT
>JACUUP010000208.1 GCA_014859225.1 Candidatus Aerophobota bacterium | reverse complement strand
GCTGAGTGTCCAAATCTGCAGGATAATTTGAAAAATTGTAACTGTTCTTATGAGCCCTGTTCCAGGAAGGGAAGGTGTTGTGAGTGTTTAAGGTATCATTTGAGCATGGAGGAGCTCCCCGCTTGTCTTTTTCCTCCAGAAGTAGAAAAAACCTATGACCGTTCCATACGACGTTTTATTAAAATATCAAACTAAAAGGGGGCAAAAGAGGTCAAAACCTGACTCCTCCTCTGGTTAGAATCCAATTATGGTAGCGTAGGCGATATTGTGGGCATGGTCGGATATTCTCTCCAGATTTCTGGTAATATCCAGATATATGGGGCCGGCCTCTAATTGACAAACTCCCTTTTTGAGTCGGTCAAAATGACTTTTTTCCAGTTCCCGTTGCATATGGTCCACTTTTACCTCCAGGTCCAAAACCTCTTTCCCCAGTTTTTCATCTCGGGTGTGTAGAACCTCCACTGCATTGATGTAGCTACATTTGGCTGCATCAAAGATTTCCTGTAGTTCATCCATGGCGTTTTTGGAGAAGAAGAGTTTCTCTTTTGCCATGTACTCTGTTAGCTCTGCGATGTTATGGGCATGGTCTGCTACCCTTTCAATATCGGATATGGAGTGCACCAGAGTTGCTATGTCCTTTGATTGGTTTTGAGATAAAGGCTGGCGGGATATTTTTGTCAGGTATCGTTCTATAAGGTCATCTAACTCATCCACCAATTCCTCACTTTTTAAAACGAGAGTAATAAATCTTTGCTCTTTTGTTAACAATGCCGTCTCACTTGCATGAAGCATGTCAGTTACAATTGCTGCCATTCTAATCGTTTCTCTTTTAGCCTGTCCTATTGCTATGGAAGGGGTCTGGACTATCTTATCATCCAGGTACATGGCTCGTTTATCTAATCTCACATCTTCACCGGGAACAATTTTCTTGGCCAGAATGACTAACCCTCCTATAATCGGGAGCATAACAATGGTCATAGTCGCATTGAATATCGTATGAGCATTGGCAATCTGCCGGGCAAGCTCACCTGAGGTAAGGGAGACAATCCAGGCAAACTGGGCAAGGAATGGGAAAAATAAAATTACACCTATTGCGTTAAACAAAAGATGTGAGACGGCTGCTCTTTTTGCAGAAAGTGAAGAACCGACGGAAGCAATTAGTGCTGTCACACAGGTACCAATGTTTGCACCCAGGATTATGGGAATGGCAGAATTCAAATCAATGATATTTTCGGCACTCATGGCAATTACCAGTCCGGTAGTCGCTGAGGAACTCTGAACAATTCCCGTAAGGGCTGCACCTGTAAGTATTCCCAATATTGGAATTTTGCCAAAATTTCTGAGGAGATTAATGAAGAAGATATTTTCTCCCAGAGGTCGCAGCGCAGATGACATGGTGTGCATACCTAAAAAGAGCACTCCAAGACCCAGGATGATGTGACCGATATTCTTGTATTTCTCCTTTTGCCCAAAAAAGAAAAGAAAAAATCCTACACTAATTAAGGGAAAGAAGGTAATTCCAATTTTAAATGATATAATCTGAGCTGTGATGGTTGTACCAATTTCCATACCTAAAATAACACCCACCGCTTGCTTCAGACTTATCAAGCCAGAGTTGATGAACCCGAGCAGAGTAATACTGGCCAGGGAAGAACTCTGTATCATTGCCGTTGTGAACAAGCCTACAAAAACTCCCTTAATGGGCCTGTTGGTGAGCTTTTCCAGCATTTCTCTCAGTCTGTCGCCAGCCACTTTTTGCAGGCCATTGCTCATCATGAATAATCCGTAAAGGAAAAGTGCCAGTCCACCAATAATGGCAAAGATACTCAACACCAAACTCATCCCACCTCACCATCTATCAAAAGGATATTGAAATGTCAAATTTCAAGACCAGACCCCTTTACTTCCACTTTTCTATCTATTTTTTTCATTAAGCCCTGAAGTACTTTCCCCGGGCCGACTTCCATAAAGGTGGTAAAGTTGTCGCTCATTAAAACTCTCATGCTTTTTTCCCATAAAACTGGATGGTCCATCTGGAGCCTCAGATTATCTTTAATCCTCCTGGCGGATGTTGCGTAATTGCCTGTAGCATTGCTTACCACAGGAAAGATAGGCTCGTTGAAAGGGATTTTTTCCAGGAAAAGGGAGAATTTTTTTGCTGCATCACTCATTAAAGGTGAATGGAAGGCACCTGACAC
>JACUUP010000207.1 GCA_014859225.1 Candidatus Aerophobota bacterium | reverse complement strand
ATTGATGTAGAGGAGCAAGGATGTCACCCGCTTTCGTTACACTTGTTAACACCAACGCAATGAAACCACCCATTTCACCCATTGGTTTTGATTATCTTGCCTCCTCCCTGGAGAAAGAAGGGTTTGAAGTAGATATACTTGACCTTTGTTTTTCAGCTAACCTGGCTCAGGATATAGAAAGTTATTTCAAAAAAAACCAGCCTCGGGCAATTGGAATTACGCTCAGAAATACTGATGATTGCTTTTATGTAAGCGGAGATTTTTTTCTACCTGGATTGAAAAAAATCAAGCGTGAGATTCAAAGAAAAACAGATTCACCTCTCATAATTGGAGGAAGTGGCTTTTCCGTGATGCCCCAAAGTGTTTTATCTTATCTTGATGTGAACATGGGAATGCGAGGTGACTGTGAACAAGCTTTCCCGCTCCTGCTTCGTAAACTCACAAAAAAAGAGAGCATAGAAAATGTTCCCGGACTTATCTACAAGGACAAAGTGGGCAGACTCATCAGCAACACTCCTGATAGTTTTGAAGTTGGCAATCTCCCACTTCAAACAAGACAGTATGTAGACAATAAGCGATATTTTGAACAGGGAGGAATGGGTAATATTGAAACCAAGAGGGGCTGTAACCAGCAATGTATCTATTGCGCTGACCCTTTAATCAAAGGAAAAAAGATCAGATTGAGACCACCCGAACATGTTGTATGGGAGTTAAAAAAGCTTTTAGCAAAAGGAATAGACCATATTCATTTTTGCGATAGTGAGTTTAATCTTCCGCCTGACCATGCAGAAAGGATATGTGAGCACATAATAAAAGAAAATCTGCACACAAAACTTCGTTGGTACACGTACTGCTCGCCTTCAGCTTTTTCCAATAAACTTGCTGCTTTAATGCAAAGAGCAGGTTGCGCGGGGATTAATTTTGGTGTGGATAGCGGCAGTGATACAATATTACAGGTGCTGGGCAGAAACTTTGACTTGCGTGAAATTAAACAAACAGCAGAAATTTGCCATAGAAATGGTATTGTATTTATGTATGATTTGCTTCTGGGAGGCCCAGGGGAAAGCAAACAGACGCTGAAAACGACAATTGAACTTATGAAAAATATTGCTCCTCACAGAGTGGGAGTGACGGTAGGCATCAGGGTTTATCCCGGCACCTCGTTATCTTGCAGCATATTAAAGCAAGGACTTTTGAATAAAAATCCAAATCTTCAGGTAAAAGACTCTCAAGAATTTTCTGATGACTTCTTCTATCCAGCTTTTTACCTTTGCTCTGAAGTAAGTGAGGAAATTTTCCCCTATCTTGAGACATTGATTGGAGATGATGAAAGATTCTTTTTTCCAAGCAAGTTAAGAAAAAGCAAAAACTACAATTACAATGAAAATGCGCTACTTATGGAAGCAATAAAAAAAGGTTACCGGGGTGCATACTGGGACATATTGAGGAAACTTGAAGAGGAAATTTAGAAAAATTTCCGCCTGCAGATTGTGAAAAATTGCCTGAGAGGCCATAAACTACCCGAGCCGCTACAGCTTGCCCATGCCCATGCTAACACGGTGAAAAAAGAGGTAGATAAATAGGGGGTCAGGTCGTGACACTGTTGATTAGTGGACGAGAAGTTAAGGCTGTATACATGAAAGATACTAATGCAGTATATGTGGAGCTACTTTTGAAGAGAGGGGATTGTCCGGAAAAAAAAGAATTTCCCGATATTCAGTTTTGCCCGGGAGACTGCCAGGGAACCTATTTCAGCGTAATAGCTGGAGATGATAAGCTCAGAGTTATAGGAGGTATCTATCCCAGGTCACATATTATGTACAATGAAGAGTTTGTAAAAAGGCACAACTTGAAAAAAGAGGAAATTGCAGAGTATGTGAAAGGTTATCTGAAAAATAACCCTTGCACTGTTCAGCCCTATATGGATGGAAGAAAAAAAAGAATTTACGTCAAAGGAAAACATATCCAAACTCTGTTTGAAGGATGTGTGTTTCGAATAGCTCAGGGAGAATTCGTAGAATTCTTAAGCAAACTACGAGCAAAAGAGCTTGAAGAGATTGCCCAAAATTTAGAAAAGATAAAAAAAATAGCGGTTTCTCAAAGAATATAAAAATGGAAGGAAAGATTAAAAACAGTAAATATTCCTACAGCAGAAAGGAGGCTCATCATGGCGACTTACAATATTCCGGAGTTAAGAA
>JACUUP010000034.1 GCA_014859225.1 Candidatus Aerophobota bacterium | reverse complement strand
TAGTCTTTTCCAGGGCTCTAACCTGATCTCCCCTTCCAGACCTTGTATAGATGCCGCACCTACATTTTGAGCTTCCCACCTCCAGGCTTCGGTCTCGCTCCAGGTTATGAGATTATCCACCTCTGATGCGAAGAAGGTCACTTGAAAAAAAGGGGACAGATTTATTTTCTTCTGAAAACAGAAAATAAGAAAATAAATCTGTCCCCTTTTTTCAGAAAATAAATCTGTCCCCTTTTTTGCTTTTTTGGGGAGTTGACAAGGATATGGGTTTGAGTATAATATATCAATCTAACATGATACGGTGATATAAGTTGCAAGAAATGCTTGAGGTGTTGAAGATATTATCCGATGAGGTGAGGTTAAAAATAGTTTATCTTCTGTCAGAAAATGAGCTTTGTGTGTGTGAGCTTATGGAAGCTCTCGAGATGAACCAGTCTCGTATCTCCAATCACCTGAGAATTTTGAGGGATACGGGAATAATAAAGTCAAAAAGGGAAGGGAAGTGGATATTTTATTATCTCTCAAAAGATACAATGGATAAGGCTATATGGGATATAATACAAAGTATTGTGGAGAAAATAGATGAGGAGAGGTACCTTATCCGGGAAAAAAATGTTATAGAAAAGCTTGTTCCTCTAAGAGGAACTCCGGGACATTGTCCTCTTTCACCTGTTAAAGAGCGTGTGTAGTGCAATGGTAAAAATAGCTTTCATCTGTGTGGAAAATGCCTGCAGGAGTCAGATGGCAGAAGGGTTCGCAAAAGAGCTGGGAAGGGGGCAGGTTGAAGCTTTTAGTGCAGGCTCAAAGCCGGCAAAAAAAGTGAATCCACTTGCTGTGGCGGTTATGAAAGAGAAGGGAATAGATATTTCCTCGCATATACCAAAAGGACTTTTGGATATATTTGATGTGGACGACGAATTTGATTGTCTGATAAACATGGGGTGTGAGGATACCTGTCCGGCAATTCCCAGCAAAAGAATTCTTCAATGGGACATACCTGATCCAAAGATGGGCTCCATATATGATTTCAGGAAGGTGCGGGATATAATAGAGGAACAAGTAAAAGCTTTGCTGCAAAAAGTGGAGGGGTAAAAAATGGCATCTACAGAAAAAGTAGAAATAAAAAAGCTAAGTATCTTTGAAAAGTACCTGACAGGTTGGGTGGCACTTTGTATTGTTGCAGGAATCCTTTTAGGCAGGGCTTTTCCCCATCTATCTGTGTGGCTGGATAGAATGAGTATTGCCCAGGTTTCTATTCCCATTGCTATATGCCTTTTCTTTATGATGTATCCGATTATGGTAAAGATTGATTTTTCTCAGGTGATACAAACTGGAAAGACCCCCAAGCCGGTACTTTTGACGCTCATCATCAACTGGGCTATAAAACCCTTTACCATGTTTTTGTTCGCGTATTTGTTCCTTGGGATCTTGTTCCGGTCTTTTATCCCGGGAACCGAGATTATCAGAGGACAGGAAGTTCCACTGTATCGCTCCTACATAGCAGGCACTATTCTTTTAGGAATTGCTCCCTGCACGGCAATGGTGCTTATGTGGTCCTACCTTGCCCGGGGAAACCAGGCACTTACCCTGATTATGGTGGCAATTAACTCCTTGACCATGCTCTTTCTCTACGCTCCACTCGGAGGGTTTTTACTGGGAGTTGCCCGGATGCCTATTCCCTGGCAAACCATAGTTCTGTCGGTTTTAATTTATGTAGGTCTTCCTCTTTTCGCCGGCTATTTTTCCCGCAAGAAGATTATAAAAAAGAAAGGTATGGCCTGGTTTGAGAAAAAATTTGTGCACCAGTTAACCACCGTTTCCATTGTTGCTTTGCTTGCTACGTTAGTGGTTCTTTTTGCGCTCAAAGGAGACGTTATTCTGAGGCAGCCTCAGGTTATTGGTCTCATTGCCATTCCCCTGTTTATTCAGGTATGTGTAATCTTTGCGGTGGGATATATCCTGGCGAAGGTCCTGGGCCTTGTCTACGAAAATGCAGCTCCTGCGGCAATGATTGGTGCATCAAATCATTTTGAGGTGGCAATTGCCACATCTACCATGCTCTTTGGTCTTGCCTCGGGTGCATCTTTAGCTACCGTAGTAGGAGTGTTGATTGAAGTTCCCGTAATGCTCATGCTGGTTAGAGTGTGCTTTCGTACAAGGAATTGGTTTAAAAGGGCCCCTGAGCTTGCTCCGGTAGGAATGAGAGAAATTTAGGCTCACATCCCGAGTTTAGTTAGATTCCTTTTTTTGTATCTTAAGTTCCAGTATCCCGTTCTTAAAGGAAAACTCTGCAGGGTCCTGCTTTACTTGAAAGGGGAGCAAAATCTCCTTGGCGTATTTTTTATCCTGTTTTTCGGCACAAAGATTGAGAATATCACCGTTTACTTTGATGTCAATATTCTGCCTGGTCACTCCGGGAAGCTCTGCTATTACCCTGACAAAATCTTTCTCCTCAAGAACATCTACAATGGGCTCCCTAACTTCTTCTATTACAGGTCCTTCTTTGGTGCGCTTGATATTGCCAAATGTCTGGACAACCGGTCGTTTGCCGCTTAGAGTTCTAATACTAAAACCGTAAACGCCTTTTACTTTATCGCCTAACCCCTTTATCTCACCTTCTTTTTTAATTTCTTTTACCTCTTCGGATAGCCTGGATGCAAGGTCAATCAAACTACCAATTCCCTCAAATATCCCTCCTAAGCTTATTTTTCCTAAGCCAAGGTCAATTTCCTCCTGTTTTTTTTCAGCCATTATTGTCCTCCTTTTTGCAAGCTTTCTTTGTGATACAACTTTTCCTCCAGATGAAAACTGGATAACTGAGCTTTTAAGATTCTCCAGAAAAATCTGAACCAGGACTACAGGAGTAATATCGCCTCCTGTAGCGTGGTCTATTACCTGAATTTTTTCACCCTGTTTTATTAGATTTGCAAGGTCAAAAAGCGTAACTGGCCTGCTATTTTTGGTATCGTACATCCTTCGGTTGTTGTATTTTTTAATTAAACGAAACATACTTTTACCTTACAGCTTCAAATCCTCAACTGGCAGGATGAGATATTCGGCCAACTCGTCAAATTTTTTTTCATCTTTTTCTCTAATAAGTCCATCAAAGTAAGCTTTTATCTTCGTTTTTTCCTTTACCTCATAGACTTTAATATCTTTTGAAATTCGGGAAAGTATATCATGGTAAACTCCTATAAAAAGAACTCCCAGCTCTTCTTCCTTTAGGGTTTTATGTATCCTTTGGGCGATAAATCTATCTCTTTTTTGCATCAAAGAAGCTTTCAGGAGTTTATATTGTATGTAGCGAACTGTTCGCTGCAGGAAGTGTTTTTCTCCTGCAAGCTTCATAAGAGTGTCATATTCTTTTTTGACCAGTGAAAGGTCTTCTGTTTTTACGATGTTTGCACCTTTTTGCATCAGGTTGAGGATAATTTGGTGATTCTTGCTTCCCTTTTTTGCTGCCTCTTCCACAATCTTTTGCCCTAACTTTCCATCTTCAACCAGTCCATCTTGATAAATTTTCAAATTGGAAGCATCCAAACCATCAAAGAAGGTGGCAATACAATCCCAGAACTTTGAGACAACTCTTTTATGCTTTTCCCAGCGCTCCTCTCCATAAATTTGAATGCATCTTTGATTGAAAGTAGGAGCCAGGCTTCCAAGGTCAGCTTCCATATGTATCATGGGCACGTAAAGAAGTTTTTTCATCAAATGTTTCCTGCCACGATTTTTCCCCTACCTTCCTGGAGCATCTTGGCTGCTCTTGCGAAATGTTCGGTTGAAATGTTCAATTGGCTGAAATCTTCGCCAACCTCCCCTTTCCTGTCTGTCAAAAATTCCCTTATAGCCAAAAGGGCTGCTCTCTTGCAGATTAGTTCAATATCAGCACCGCTCAGCCCTCCGCTCCTTTCAACGAGTAGTTTAAGGTCAACATCCGAAGCGAAAGGTTTACCTTTCGTGTGGACTTCAAAGATTTTTTCTCTTGTTGGTGCATCAGGAACAGGTATCTCAAGTAGAAAGTCAAATCTACCCGAGCGAAGCAGGGCAGGGTCAATGATATCTAATCTATTGGTAGCTGCCAGGATTATGACTCCCTTCAGTTCCTCTATGCCATCCATTTCAGTGAGAAACTGACTGATTACCCGGTCAGATACATGTGAATCAAAACTTTTTCCCCGAGCCGGGGCTAAACCATCTATCTCATCAAAAAAAATGATACAGGGAGATGCCTGTTTTGCTTTTTTAAATACCTCGCGGATACCCCGCTCTGATTCACCTACGAATTTGCTCAAAAGCTCAGGTCCTTTAACCGAGATAAAATTGACTTCAGCCTCGTTTGCCACCGCTTTTGCCAGTAAAGTTTTGCCACACCCAGGAGGGCCATACAAGAGAATACCTTTGGGTGGTTTGGTCGCTGCGTAAGTAAATAAATTCCCATATTTTAAGGGCCACTCTATTGTCTCTTGCAGTATCTCCTTTATGTTATCAAGTCCCCCCACATCACTCCATCTTACATCAGGAATCTCGGTAAATATCTCTCTAATAGCAGACGGCTCTACCTGTTTTAAAGCTTCCATAAAATCATCCATGGTTACCTCAAGTTTGAGCAGTATCTCGTAAGGAATCTCCTCAAGTTCAAAGTCAATTTTAGGAAAAAGTCCTCTAAGGCAGACCATAGCTGCTTCTCTGCACAAAGCCTCAAGGTCAGCGCCCACAAATCCGTGCGTAATCTGGGACATTTTTGTCAAGTTGACACTATCTGATAGGGGCATCCCCCGCGTATGGATTTGCAGTATCTCCAATCTGCCATTTTTATCGGGAATGCCTATTTCTATTTCCCGGTCAAACCTTCCCGGTCTTCTTAAGGCAGGGTCTATGACATTGGGAATATTAGTAGCAGCAATGACAATCACCTGTCCGCGTGATTTGAGTCCATCCATCAGGGCAAGAAGTTGGGCAACGACTCTTTTTTCTACCTGTTTTTCTCCTCCCATCTCTTCCCTTTTGGGAGCAATGGCATCAATTTCATCAATAAAGACGATGGCAGGGGCATTCCTCTGGGCATCCTCAAATATGGCTCTAATCCTGGATTCGCTTTCCCCGTAGTATTTACCAATCACCTCAGGTCCTGAGATATGAACAAAGTAGGCATTTGTCTCATTGGCTACGGCGCGGGCAATTAGAGTTTTTCCGCAGCCAGGCGGACCGTGCAAAAGGACTCCTTTTGGTGCTTCAATACCTAACCTATCAAAAATCTGCGGATACTTTAAGGGAAGCTCAATCATCTCCCTGACCTTTCGTATCTCTTTTTCCACGCCGCCGATATCCTCGTAGGATACCTTGGCTTTTCCCTCGGCGCTACTTCCCTCCCCTTTTGTTTTAATGATAGTTTCAGGACAGATTAATACGGGACCTTCGGGTGTGGTGGATACCACGGTGAAGTCCTGGCTGCGAGTTCCAAAAAGGTTAGCTCGTATTCTATCACCCTCTATTAAAGCAAGACCTTCCAGGAGTCTGCCGATATATCTTCTATCTTTTTCCTGGTGCATGCTCTTCATAACTGTCAGGGGACAAATGATAAGTTTCTCAGCTAACCGGCAGGAGGTTTTTTCAACAGATACCTTCTCGCCCAGTCCAACCTTCGCATTTTCTCTCAGCAAGCCATCCATCTGGATAGCATCTTTACCTCTATCCTCCATATATGCAGGCATAACTTTCGCTACCGTTTCTCTCTTAGCTTTCACCTTAACAACATCTCCTACCTCTGTCCCTATTCTTACCATATCTTTTGGGTCTATCCTGACTATTCCCCTGCCCGCATCTTTTGGTCTTGCCTCACCTGCTTTTAAACTCACTGCAGAATCTTTTTTGCTCATTTCGTTCATTTTTTTCTACCGACTATTTATTTTGCATTGCACAAAAATTATATAACTTATTTTTCCCCTGTCAAGGTGATAGAAATTCTTGGGAGTTTTATTTTTGCCCGACAGGCGAGACGCCTGTCCTACGGGGTTTGCATACATCCTGACAAAATGTAGCCGCACCCTTCAGGGTGCGGTATTTTTCGCAGCGGCTACCCGCATTGGTGTATTCACAATGACGGGGTTCACTGAGCATTTACCATGTAAATTTTGTACTCCGAAAAAGAGCACGGCAAGCATCAACTACCCAAGCATCATATAATTTGCCCTTATTGTGTACTATTTCCTCCAGCGCCTTATCCATACCAGGTGCGGCACGGTAAGGTCGATGGGAGGACATAGCCTCAACCACATCGGCTACAGCTAAGATACGTGCTTCCAGAAGAATTTCGCCCTTCTTCAAACCCTGAGGATATCCAGAGCCATCCATCCTCTCGTGATGTTGCAGCACGATTTTGGCAACTTGCCAGGGAAACTCTATACCTTTCAGGACTTCATATCCTGCTTGAGGGTGGCTTTTAATCATATCTAATTCTACTTGAGTTAACCTACCAGGTTTGCTTAAGATTTCAGAAGGTATGTGTATTTTGCCTAAATCGTGGATAGTAGCAGCGAACAAAAGAGCATTGATTTTTTCCTCCGAAAGCTTCATGTGTCTGGCTATAGCTAAGACAAGCTGTGCTACCCTTTTTTGATGGGCGGCAGTGTAAGGGTCTCTCATTTCAACTGTGTTTGCCAGAGCCTGAATTGTTCCCGCTAAAGATTTTTGTAGTTTGGCTACCGATTTTTGGAGTTTTGCTTCTACCTTTATAAGATTCCTGTATGTTTCTTCACTTGTTTGCACTTTCATGGCTTATTTGCTCCATTTCCCGGGCTCGGAGGTCTTCATCCCATGCCTCCATTACTCCGTATTCTAACATAGTCTCCATTCCCGCAATAAGTGCATTTATTTTTATCCCAATTAAAGGAATACCAGAAACACAGACAATAATATCAGCGTTAATAACCAAACCCTTATTCAAAAGCCTATCTAAAAGGTCAACCAGAGTAGCATGCTTATCCCGAATTGGCTCCATCTTTATCTCCTATACAAATGAGTAGGGTGGCCAGGGTCCGCTAAAACGAACGGAAAATCCATCCAGCTTATTAATTTTCTCCAGTTCTTCTCCCAGATTCTTATAACCATCCTTTGATATCAGACAAGACAGGTTCAATAACATTTGCTTTCCTTCCTCGCCTCTTTTAACTTTCTCCACCTTAAGGTTATCAACGCATTTTTTAATTATTTCGTAAAAATATTTAAAATATCTATCTATCTCCCTTTCCATTTCTATTTTTAAAACCTTTTCTAATTTATATTTGAACATGTATGCTGTTCCTTTGGGTTTTGATTTTATTTGTTCTTTTAACTTTTCAATTTCCTTATTTTTTCCGGCAACTTTATTTGCCATGATTTTAGGGTCCCAGAAAATCTGAACGCCGTACTCTGCCTTGCCTCTTAGCTTATCCAGCTTATTTTTTAAATTCTCATATTCTTTTGCCAGCCATATTTTCAAAGTCCCTTCAGCAGTGGCACTGTTATTGCTTTTAATTATGGTATCAAAAGCTGAAGGAAGAATGTTGCCGAACTTCTCTGTCGCTATATCTAAAACCTTTTGATGGGTTTGCACCCACTTTTTTACCACTTCCTCATCTTTGGATTGGTAGGGTCTGGCAGGGCAGCGGTGCACCAGCGCACACAGGTTGCGATAGGCTATGGTGTAAACTTCATTTGTTTCAATACCAATTTTGCCCAAGCTTTTTTCCTCGTTACCTTCGGCTACGCAGTAAAGATACAGCCCATTTTCTTCGTTCATTTTATTGACTCACCTCCTATCAACTGGACAAGCTATCCTGGGGGTTCAGGATTTTATCTATAACATCATCTACAATCGTATCTAAACCTTCTCTTACCGACCTAACAGCCTCACTTATACCCTGTTCCCCTTTTATTTCATCAATAGCTGTATCAAGAGCGTAAAGTGAGTTTCCCAGTCTTTCTATCTCCTCATCCGTTAAACTTCCTCCCTCCATTCTTTTAAAAGCCTGCAGACGAAGAGCATCCCTTATTATCTCTACGAGAGCAATAACCAATCCCAACACAGCATCTTTCAGGTTGTTTTGGTTAATATCAACTACCCCATCTTAATTTTCCTCCTATTCAGCCTCAAGCAACTTTTTTACTTTTGCTGGCAGAAAGCCACACCAGGGACAACCGATAGCCATAAGCTCATCCAAAGCTACTCTTTTATCACATTGGGGGCATATATCCTTAGCTACCTTTGCCTCTTCCCAGGCTTTTTGCTGCAAATTGGTTCCTGAAGGAAACTCCAAACCATACCTGGCTGCTGTCTCAAATGATGCAAGAGCTGCCTTTATTTTAATCCCGAGAAGCTCAACTCCTGCTACAGATACAGTAATATCGGCATTGATAACCAGCCCTTTGTCTAAAATTCTGTCAATTACATCGGCGAGTGTTCTGCCCGCATCTTTTTCCGCTTGCATAGCCATTTTTTACCTCCTTTACTCGGTTTCCTCTGTATCCATGCGACGGCGCACTTTCTTACGCTCAAAACTCATCATGTCGCCAGCATCATCAAGATGCACCTCGTATGAACCTAAAAGGTCCTGAGTATCGGGAATAGCTTTTCTCTCAATAAGTTCAAGTGTGACCTGCCAGCCATCCTCTACCTTAGAGGCTCCTGAAATGGTTGAAACCTCTAAATTCATAGCATTCTGAAGCTCACGTTTCGCTCTTTCTATAATCTCTTTTAGTTGCACATTCTTCCTCCTTTTTTACTAGCCTTTTTTATACGCTTCAATTTGCTCCAGGCGCTGAACTATTTCTTCTTCCTGCTTCTCAAATTCTTCCTCGGATATTTTGCCGCTCTCAAAGAGCCGGTAAAGCTCGCGCAGTTTTTTTCTTGCCCCTTCCTCATCCAGAAATCCCCGCATTGCCTCATCACGGATGCTCCTGGCAATAAACTCAAGACCTTTAAGCGGCGCCAGGACAATATCATCTAACAAAAAAGCCACTCTCTTTCTCCTTATATTTTACCGATTAAATCCAAGCTCCAAACGCTTCACAAAACTAAATGGCAGCCAGGGTCCATCTACCTTCACGCTATATTCTTCGCCCAGCATGTTAGCTACCTTTGTCAGTGCCTCATCAAAATTTTTTAAGCTATTCTTTGTAACCAGCAAAGAAACATTCATCACCATCTTTTCCTCTGAAGGCTCTTCAATCCTTATCTCTTCTGCCGGAAAAAGAGAGATTACCTGTTTGGCAATTTTGTCTTTTGCATCTATCATCCTCTGATGAAAGAATTCTCCAAAGTTCAACCTCTCCATACGAGAAGCACTTCCGCCTCTTTGCAAGAGCTTTTCTCTGCGGGATTTAAGCTCAGCATCTTTGCTGAGAAAATACTGGAATACATCATCCACCTGCCAGAATATCGTTAGTCCCATCTCAACTTTATTATGCAATCGGGAAAGCTCACTTCTAATCCTCGTATAATTTGCCTCCAATACTTTGCGAACTTCATGCTCATCTTTTGCTATCTGGCCAAATTTTGCCGGCAAGGTCGTGAAAGTTTTTCCCAGCTCTCTACATACCCGGTGATAGGGAGAAAGATTCTTGCGCAAAAGTTTTATAACGTCCACCCTGGGGTGCCCACTTACCACGGCGGCAATATCTTTATAGAAAATGAAATGCACCTTTTCCCCATTTAAGCCAAGAAGTCCAACATCTTTTTCTTTATCTGCAAGAATCACTGCGTAGAAGAACTTTCCTTTTTCTAAACTTTGTTGTGATGACGAGGTCATTTTTATACCTTATCTTATGGAATTTTGTTTTTTACTACAAAGGTTTTTTCTACATCTTCTCTCAAGAAAGAGTACTCACTCACCTCTCCCACACTCAAGCAGTAAGCTCTCAAAACATCGTATGCCCTGGTTACTCTTCTAAAATGTTCAGCACAGGCTTGATGGAGAGCATTTCTGTCAGGGTGATACCGCAAAGATAGTTTCTTAAAATTTCTCTTAATATCTTGCAAGGAGGTTCTTTCGGGAAGCTCTAAAGTATTCCTCGCCTCATCAATTACATCAACGTTAGCCAGGTTGAACTCTAAAGGCACGAAACTGTAAGGGGGTAAAGGTCCAAAATACCTGAAGGTAAGATAAGCTTTATTTTCTTTTCCCAGACTTTCCATCTCCTCATCAAAAACGGCTTCTTCATCCTGTTCAATAAGGTAGCTTCTGTCCATGAGCAAGGATGCATCTTTTCTTGTATTTTCTGTCCACTCAGAAGCTATGCGGGAAAGTTTTTGATGGGTGGTGTTTGAAATAATTTCCCTTTTTTTCTCGGCAGCTTCAAAAAGTAACTTTCCCACCTCTACTTTTTTTGATACATCAAGCTTGTCCACCCATTCCTGTTTGTCCCGGGCTATCTCCCGCAAAAAGGCACTCAGGTCCCAGGAAACCTTTACCACGAACTCACATTTTTCCCGTACCCTGTTAAGAGCTGACTTAATGTGAAGATACGTTCGGGCTAAGAAGTCTTTTATGGTAGTAGTATCCTGGGTAATATTTCCAAACCTCAAAGGGACCATTGTGTAAGAATGGAAAAAGGTAACATTTACCTTTTGATACCATAGAAGCCATCTATTAAGCTCTTCTTTACCCATTTTTTCAAAGTTTTCCTTTTCCACCCTATAAGTAACAGCAGTAATGTCTCTGTAAGGAATTAGATGTAATCCGTTCTTTTCACAGATGGATAAATCTTTTCCCTGTGTTTCTATTACACAGCAGATTAGCTTCTCTCTATTCTGACTCATAAAACAAGTCTCCTCTTTCTAACAAATACTGTTTCTCTTGCAAATTTTTGAGCTCCGTTTTATAGAGCGACCTTCCTTTTGGAGATGAGAATATTTCTGTTTCTGCTTGTTCCAATGACTTTCAGCTCAAGCAGTTGATTTCCCTTTAATTCAAGAGCTCTTCTGATGTTATCGGGAACTACGATGTGTCCTTGTGAGTCTATCCGGACGAAGCATTTTATCAATGTTGATGTTGATCTCAAAGTCTTAACCTCCTCTTCTAACCTAAATCTATTACTTCTTTACAACGACCCCTTTCCCCTTACATTCAATACAGTAAAGCCCGCTCGGCTCCCGACCAGTTCCTCCACAGTAAGGGCATGTTTCTGTGCTCTCTGGTATAGAGACAACACCTCTGCCACGGCATGCAAGGCAATAGTTTCTTGCACCAATGGGTGAAATTCCAGTTCCCTGGCAGTAGGGACAGGCTCTTGTGGGTTTTGCAACCCACAAAGTCCCTTTGCCTTTACAGGCGTAGCATGTTGATAGGTGGGACATGATGCCAAAGGGGTCTTTCCCTCTACCCTTACAAAAAGCGCACTTAATAAGCACCACCTCGTTCTTCTCCTTATCTCACGGCTATTAGTATTGAATCCTCATCTCATGAAGATGTGAGGAAGTAGCTTGTGAGGTTCTTTTACTTTCAGATGGAATACAAGAAGGCACTTGCAAGCCATCAACAAAGCGATAGAGCCACTCTTCCATAGTAGCAATCTGCTCCAGCTCAGAGTTAATCTGCTTTATCTTCTCCTCCCATCTTTTCATCTCTTTGTGCAGCCTTGCCTTCTTTTGGGCGAGCTGGGCAAGTTCAATCAAAGCTCCCTGGGGAGTTTTGGCTCGACACTTATCCACCCGACCGCGCAGGGTGCGGATGTTCCTTATACCTTTTCTTTCTGAGCTCATAGTATATCACCTCAATTCCTTACGTATAAGCTCTGTGATATCCTTGTTTGCAAAACCATTTGAACCAAGAATATCAGAGCAGGTCTCCAGGAAGATAGAATCATCTATTCTCGCCTTTCCTTTTTGCAGGACAAGTATCCTGGCAATCATAATAGATGCCCGGATACTTGGCCAGGAGTTTTCGTGCATACATCTAAGCTTTCTCACAATATCCACAATTTTTTCTGCCTCCTTTTTTTCAATACCTGATTTAGCCTGAGTAATAGCTATTTCAGTTTCTTTATCGTGATGGTCCAGATGGATTGTTATCATCCTGTCCAAGAGAGCATCCTGGGTTTTGTAAACTCCTGCGTATTCCTGAGGGTTGCTGGTGAAGACCGCTCTAAATTCAGGGTGAACCTGCATATAGCTTTCCCTATAGCGGGTTTCAGGAAGACTCAAAAGTCCTTCCTCAAGAACAGCAAGAAGGACATTGTTTGCCTCGGGACGGGAACGGGAAAATTCATCGTAAATGAGCGTGTGTCCATACCTGCAAGCGGTGGTAAGGCGCTGGTCCACCCATTGGGGTATGATACTTTCCTCGGTTCTTAGGACCGAATGAATATAGTTATCTACCAACCGCCTGGAGAGGACTCCTTTCTCGCTTCCCACAAGGTCAGATGAGCCAAATTCCTCATCACCGAATATCAGCATCACTGGACGGCTCCGAAGTTTTGCCAGATGCAAAGCTAAAGTTGTCTTGCCCGTCCCGGTTGGACCACTAAGGTGCACAGGATAGCCTGCCTCAAGATAAGCCATAGCTCTTTTGCAAATATTCTGGATGGATGGAGTAATGATAAAGTCATCACCAGGCTCAACTTGCAGAAGGGTTTGCATTCTTTCCATATTATCCCTCCTTTTTGGGATAGTACATGTTATCAATCTTTTCAATTGTTCCCTTATCAACCAAAGATTTGATAATCCCAATTAAGGCTCTCCACTCTACCCCCAGTTCATCCCCAATATCAACCAGTTTGATTCCATCAGGATGCCTGCTCACAATATTTAGAATTTTCTCCTCATAGATAGCTGGCGCGGCCTCTTCAACCTCCTCTTCCACCACAGGAACCTCGGGCGCCACTTTCCGGCAAACTTCCAGCCACACCCTGTGTGCCTGGCTAAGCTCAGAGGCAATCTCATCCAGCACCTTTTTCACATCTTCTTTGCGTTTTCTCGTATCCAAGGCGATCTCATCCAGCACCTTTTTCATATCTTCTTTGCGTTTTTTCTCACCTGAGGAAAGTTGATTTTGAAGCTTCTTAGCATCATCCCTGCGCTCAAGTCCGTATCGCTTTATTAGATTGTTGGTGTCAGAGCGCATTTCGCTAACTTTCACCCCAACCTCATCCATAAACTTGCGTGTTGCCTCAACTCTTGCTTTCTCCTGGGAAAAAAGCCTTTCCTTTAGAGCCTTAACTTCATCTTCTCTTGTATTGTGAAGTTCTTTTATCATACTGTGCGTCTTGCTTGAAAGTTCGCGAAGAAATCTTCCTCGCTCATCAGCCGATGAGCGAATATCATCCGCTACCTTTTGCATACTATCACTCATGTTCCCCATTGGTTACATCCTCCTTTTTACTTTTTTATTATTTTCAGAAT
>JACUUP010000033.1 GCA_014859225.1 Candidatus Aerophobota bacterium | reverse complement strand
TTTTTCATCAACTGTTTCGGTTGAACGTAGTTTGCCTTTTTCGTATTTGAACATGACCTCTGACTGAGGGAAAAATATCTCCTTGGGAGGTTTGATGGAATTTTTATAATCAAGCCTCGTTTCTTCAAAGCTTTTAACCTGCTTAAATAAAAAAATGCCATCAACATTGACTGGTGCATAAACAGTGAAATCTTTCACCAGAGAGTGCACAAATTCACCCATATCACGCTTGTTAATCTTTTTCATATTTTGTTCTTCCTTAGCAAGTGTCAATAAAATCCTCTCTGTCCTTAATGTCAAAGGCAGCAAGGGGAGGATTTACAGAAAGGTCCAATCCTGCCTCAAAATTAAAATACACTTTCACATCTTTATTAATTTTCTCAGTTAAAAATCGCAAATTTATCTGCATGGGACAGGCTCGCTCACAAGCACCACAACTTACACATCTTCCTGTTTGATGGTAGACGCGCATAATATGCCAGATGGCAATATCAGAAAAATCAAGACTTTTATCTACCCACTTCGGATGAAAGCTATCAACAAAACATTCCTCACAGTAACACATAGGACAGGCCTGTCTGCAGGCATAACATCTTATACATTTGCTCACTTCCTTCTCAAAAAACTCCCATCTTTTATCAGGTGATTTTTTCTCATACTCTGTAATTTCAGCATATTCATCAACCTTACTATTTTCCTTTACCTTCTCACCAATTAAGATATCATAAATTGAAGGATTGCCGTGTTTGCAAACCTTGCAGCAAGGATAAAGATAGTTATTTTTTTTAAAAACTTTCTCAAAATTATTTCCCTTGACTATAATCTCACCCTTTTTTTCCTCCACCTTATCTATCTCACCCTTTATCTCTTTTTCTATTTTTCTTCTGTCTACCATTCCCGGGCAGGGAACGCCAATAATCATAATTTGTTCTCTTTTGACCTGTCCCTCAACCACAAGGGCAGCTATTGCGCGAGAATCGCAACCCTTGGCAATAATTCCCACTCGCTTACTGGTGATACGGGTAAGATAGCGGGCAAGGTTCATTTCACAAAAGGAATTCCAGGCAAGTTTCTCTATATCAGCTTCATCGTAAATAAATGCAGGCGAGGCTCTGAGGGGCATTGTCCCTCTTTCAAAGCCAATTAAAAGGTCAACTTTTTTTGTAGTTAGAAGCTCGGCTGCTTTTTCCTTTATCCTATTTTCCACACTTTGCATCAGGCACTCCTATTCTTCACCAGTCTCTTCACTGGTCCTAATTTTTTTACCCGTTCAGTAACTTCTTTGACTATTTCGGCAAATCTTGCTCCCTCTGCCGCTGAAATCCAGGTAAAATGGACCCTATCTTTCTCAATTCCAAGATAATCCAAAAGATTTTTAAAAATGGTAAATTTCCTTCGGGCAAGATAGTTTCCCGAAATATAATGACAGTCGCCCGGATGACAACCTGCTACCAAAACACCATCCACACCTTCCTGAAGAGCCTTTAAAATAAAAAGAGGATTCACTCTACTTGAACAGGGAACACGAATAACCCTTATATTCGGAGGATACTGAATACGGGAAACTCCCGCAAGGTCTGCACCTGCATAAGAGCACCAGTTGCATAAAAAGGCAACAATTTTAGGCTCCTTTACTTTCATACCAGGGCTCCTATCTGTGTGAGTATCTCAGAATCAGAAAATCCTTTAAGGTCAATTGAACCTGACCTGCAGGATGCACTGCAGGCACCACAACCTTTGCACAATGCGGGATTTACGCGGGCTACTTCCTTTTCTTTTCCCAGAACTTTCTTAAGCTCTACATCAATTGCCCCATAAGGGCAAATTTCTTTACAGAGCCTGCATCCTTTGCACTTCAGCTCGTTCACTTCAGCCACAATTCCTTCAACCTCAAGCTCATCCCTGGATAAAATTGTGCAAGCACGGGCAGCGCATGCGTTAGCCTGACATATACTCTCTTCAATAAACTTGGGAGAATGCGCCAGACCACAGACAAAGATGCCATCAGTAGCAAAATCTACCGGACGAAGCTTGGCATGAGCTTCCATAAAAAAGCCGTCCTCATTTAAAGGAACTTTCAAAAGCTGAGATAGCTCTTTATTATCCTCAGACGGAACTGTAGCGGTGCTTAAGACAACTAAATCTGCAGAAATTAATAATTTTTCCTCAAGTATCAAATCTTTAACCAGGACTTCAAGTTTGTCTTTATTTAACTTAACCTCAGGTTTATCGTCCTCTTCGTAACGAATAAATAGAACGCCCTGTTCTCGAGCCTTCTGGTACCAGTCTTCCTTGAACCCGTATGTTCTTACGTCACGGTAAAGAATGTAGACATTAACCTGTTTGTTCATTTTTTTAAGCGCCAGGGCATTTTTTATCGCCTCTGAGCAACAAACCCTGCTACAATAAGGATTTTCATCACATCTTGAGCCAATACACTGAATCATAACTATAGAGCTTTGATTGCTAACATTTAATTTTTTTGTGGCAATCAACTCTTCAAGCTTTCGCTGGGTAACGACTCTTTTATCTTTGCCAAAAAGATACTCTGTAGGTTGATATTCATTTGCCCCGCTCGCCACAATAACAGCTCCATGCTCAAGCTCTTTTAAAGAAGAATTTAGTTTAATGGTAGTTTTGAAATTGCCCACAAACCCTTCAATTTTTTCAATGGTAGCAGCGGTAAAAATGTGGATTTTATTATTTGAGGTTACCTTTTCTATGAGCTTGGATAAAAATTTTTGAACATCCTCACCTTTTAGGGTGTAATAAATATCTTTTGCCTGACCGCCTAATGTATCCTCCTTTTCCACCAAATATACCTCGTATCCTTCCTCGGCAAGGCGCAAAGCTGATACCATTCCTGCGAGACCTCCTCCAATGACTAATCCCCTGGAGGTGAGTTTTAAAGAAATCCTGCCCAGTGGCTCTTTCAAAGACACCTTTGCCACAGCCATTCTTACAAGGTCCTTTGCTTTTTCTGTAGCTTCCCGGGGCTGTTTCATATGCACCCAGGAGTTCTGGTCACGAATATTAGCCATCTCAAAGAGGTGTCTGTTTAGCCCTGCTTCTCTTATTGTTTCCTGAAAGAGAGGCTCATGTGTTCGGGGAGTGCAGGAGGCAACTACTACCCGGTTTAAGCTGTGCTGGGCTATAGCTTCTTTTATTGTATCCTGGGTATCCTGGGAACAGGTGTAGAGGTTATCCTCAGCATACACAACAAAGGGCAGGGTTTTTGCATATTCAACCACCAAAGGAACATTAACCACCCCTCCAATATTTATCCCGCATTGACAGACAAATACACCTATCCTCGGGATATCTCCTGATACATCTTTTTCCGCAGGATATTTTTTTTCTGCTACCAAAGTTCCCCTGACCGAGGAAAGAAGAGCTGAAGCTAAGGCACAAGCTCCACTTGCTGAGGTTACCGTCTCGGGAATATCTTTGGGACCAGAGAACACACCTCCGGCAAAAATACCGGGCCTGGATGTTTTAAGTGGTTCAAGGCTGTCAACCCTGGCAAAACCGTAACTATTTAGATTTATATTAAGTTTTTCTGCTAAATCTTTTGCACTTCTTGATACATCAAGACCCACTGACAGAACAAGCATATCAAATTCTTCTGTTACAAGCTCACCATCCTCTCGTTCATATTTTATCTTCAAATTATGTGTCTTAGCATCTTCTTTCACCTCGGATATGCGTGAGCGAATATATCTCACTTTGTATTCTAATTTTGCTCTTTCTATATAGCGGTCAAATTCTTTCCCGTAGGCTCGCATATCAATGTAAAAGATAGTTGTTCGTATATCTGGAGAATGTTCTTTTGTAATTAAAGCCTGCTTGGTAGCATACATACAACAAACCGATGAACAGTATCCTCTTTCAATTTTCGAATCCCTTGAGCCAACACACTGAATCCAGGCTATTTTTTTGGGAGTTTTTTTATCAGAACATCTTACCACATGACCTTGAAAAGGACCTGAGGCAGATAGAATTCGCTCAAATTCAATACTCGTTACAACATTGGAGAATAGCCCGTACCCATACTCCTCTCTTAGCTTCGGCTCAAACTCATCAAATCCAGGAAAAACAATTACAGAGCCAACATTTAGCTCTATATCTTGCTCCAGCATATTGTGTAAAATCGCCTCAGCCTTGCAAGCCTTTTCACACTGCATACATTCACAGCATGCACCACTTTTATCAATGCCAAATGCACCAGGAGTTGCCTGAGGGAAGGGCCGGTATATTGCCTTTCTATTTGCTAAGTTTTCCTCATATTCGTCAGGAACCTCAACCGGGCAAACCTCAGCACAATCTCCGCAACCTGTGCACTTAGATACATCAACAAAACGGGGATGTTTTTTAACTTTTATTTTAAAATTGCCTGCACTTCCCTCAATACTTTCCACCTCGCAGCGGGTAAGAAGTTCAATATTTCTATGTCTTGCACATTCAACAAGCTTGGGAGACAGGATACACATAGAGCAATCATTGGTGGGAAAAGTTTTATCAAGCTGAGCCATAACTCCACCGATGCTTAAATTTTTCTCCACCAGATAAACTTTAAAACCAGACTCAGCTAAATCAAGGGATGCTTGAATTCCACCAATGCCACCCCCTACTACCATAACCGCACCAATTTTTTTGTTATTTTCATCCATATTTTTTCTCACGAAAACAGCGCACCCTGAAGGGTGCAACTACATTTGTTAGTCAATCTTAAAGTGGTGATGTGTAACCTTCTCCTGTGGCAATATTTTTAATTGCATTCATAATTTCCTTGATATTTACTCCCTGAGGGCAGCGCTGAGCGCATCTATAATGGGTGGAGCAAAGCCACAAAAAATCACTTTGAAAAACTTCTTTTTTCATCCCCAAAATTATCATTCTGATAAATTTCCTCGGATTGTACCTTTCGTCTCTCTCCCGTTCAGGACACATCGCTGTGCAGCTCCCACAAGCAAAACAGCGGCTAATATTTTCACCCCCCTCCTCAGCAGCAACCTTATATTTAAGCTCCTGGTCAAGCTCATCAAATTCTATTACCTCTTGCTCATTCCAGGAACTATCCTGAGGGTCAGGATAAAAACCTTCTTTTATAGCAATACTTCGCACTGCACTTGCAATTGCACCAATATTTACACCCTGGGGACATCTCTCAAAACAGGTATAATGGCTGGAACAAAGCCAGACAAATTCACTTTTAAAAACTTCATCTTTCATACCAAGAAGCGCCATGTGGATAATTTTTCTTGGATTGTATTTTTCATCTATTTCTCTAATGGGGCAAGCATTGGTGCAGCTACCACAGGCAAAACAACGGGTAATATTTTCACCTCCAGGCTCTTTTTGAATCTCGTATTTAAAATTTAAATCTAATTCGCTTAACCTTATTATCTTTACTTGAGGCTCTGCCATTTAATCTTCCCCTACCCTCTGAAGCTCATCTTCCTTGAAAGTGGTAAGTGGTAGTGGCTCTTGCAATTTTTTTCCCGGAACATATTGAAATATCTCCTGGACATTATGAGCAACTGTTTTAAATACTTTAAGTAAAGGAATATTATTAGGACAAGCCTCTTCGCAAGCTCCACATCCCACACACGAGGTAGCCATATGAGCCATCCTTCCAAGATGAAAAAGAGCTGTATCTTTCGGCATTTTAATAGACCCTTTCTTTTTAGCCCAGTTTAGATATTTATCCCCGTTAAACTCAAAACAAGCTGATTCAAAAAAACATTCCCGGCAATAACAAACAGGACAAACTTTCATGCAGTTGTGACAGTTGATACAGGCGGAAAAAAATGAAATTAAATTTTCCCACCCTTTAACCTCTTTTTGAGTCAGGGCAAAAAGTTCATCTCTTTTTTTAATCTTCTGCTTAAGGTATTTAAAAATAAATTCCTCTCTTATCTTTAGCCCATCAAACTCTAAATAAGAAAACCTATCCAAAATCTTTTCCCCTTTAGAAGTGTTAGCCTGAAAAAAAATGTTTTTTTCAAAATCTACTCCCAAAAAACCAAAAGTTAAATCACTATTAGAGGGAACAGGATACTCGCAAACTTTACAGGCTTCTCTTATTCTAACATCCTCCATACCCTTTTTAAGATTTTTAAAAAGCTCATCTTCAGGATAGATGCCTTGCTGGCAGAGAGCTTTATAATCTTTCACTGAATAGGTTCCCGGGCAATCTATCCCGATTATAAGCAGGTTATCTAAGGAGGCTTGCTTTAACTTAACAAGTTCTATCAAAGCTCGTATCTCGCAAGACCTGAGAATAGCTCCTACCGAAGCTTTACCAGAACCAAGCCTGGTCATCTCTGAGATAATTCTTGCCGAGTTAACAGGAAGGACAGGAGCAAAAACATCGGCGTTTTTCAACTCATCGGGTTGGCTCACCAGGCTTTGCACTACATTATCTTTTGATGGAAGCTCTCGGGGAACTAAAAGTGCACTAACCAGATTTTTTTTGAGAAGTTCTATTAAAAAAAAGTTGATAGCTTCTTTTATTTTACCGTTCTTTACCTCAACTTTTAAATGTTTGCTCATTTTCTACCTCTATCTACAAGGACCATAATTTACGTGCAGGACTTGGACCTATCTTCTTTAAATGCGCCGTCATCTCGGATATAGTATCTGCATACCTTTTGCCTTCACTTGCGCTTATCCACCTTACCCACACTCTTTCATCATCCAATCCTAAGGTTTTTAAAATAGTTTTTAAAACAGTAACCCTCCTCCTCGCCTTATAATTTCCGCTTACATAGTGGCAATCCCCTGGATGACATCCACCAATAAGAACCCCATCAGCTCCTTCCAGTAAAGCCCGAAGAATGTAAGCAGAATCAACTGAACCTGAACACATCACTCTGATGGGTCTAATAGTTGATGGATATTGCATTCTTGATGTGCCTGCAAGGTCTGCTCCTGCATAAGTGCACCAATTACAAAGAAAACCAACTATCTTTGGCTCAAAGTCAGCCATAAATTACCTCCTCGCATTTTAATGGTGGGGTCAGGTCTTGCAATATCACATTTTCAATAGTGACAGATTAGGTCTTGAACGCTTGATATATAGCATGTTAATTCCCTGAAGCACAATTTCTCTTATGTGATATTGCAAGACCTGACCCCCTCTACTGCTGCATCTATCATGGAAAGAAGTTGCCTTCTTTCAAAACCCCTCTGAGCTATAGCTCCTGAGGGGCAGGCAACGCTACAGCTACCGCAACCCTGGCAGAGCACCTCGGTTACCCGGGCAATATTCGCTTCCTCATCTATAGCTATCGCCTCGTAGGGACAAGCTGAAACACAGGCGCCGCAACCTCTGCACCATCTCTCATTTACCCGGGCAACAGTTGCTTCTGATTCAATATAACTTCTGGTAATTATCGCACAGGCTTTCTGTGCAGAAGCTAAGGCTTGAGAAATAGTCTCGCTGATAAATTTTGGACTGTGAGCCATACCGGCTAAAAATATGCCCCGGGTGGAAAAATCCACCGGTCTAAGCTTTACATGAGCCTCTAAATAAAATCCATCTTCGGTTAAAGGAACCTTTAGTAGCTTTGCCAGAGCCTCATTATCTTCATTGGGAACTATGGCACAGCTTAATACCAGAAGGTCAGCCCGCATAATAAATCTTTTTTTAAGAACAGGGTCAAGGATATCTATTTTTAAAACTCCGGTATCTTTTCTCACACAAGGTTTTCTTTGTTTATCATAGCGAATAAAAATTATCCCTTTTTCTCGAGCTTGCTGATAAAATTTTTCTTTAAACCCGTAGGTTCTCATATCCCTGTACAAAATAAATACGTTTGCCGCGGGGTTTTCCTTTTTTATCCTGAGCGCATTCTTTACAGCATCGCTGCAACATACTCTACTACAGTACATCCTCTCCTCTTCTCTTGAGCCAACACATTGAATCATAACTATATTCTTCAATGCCTGAATATTAAAATCAGGTTTTGCCATCATCTTTTCAAGTTCAAGTTGAGTAACTACTTTTTCATCCTCGCCATAAAGGTATTCCTCAGGTTTTAATTCCTTCGCACCTGTAGTAACAACAATTACTCCATGTTCTAACTGTATTTGCTCTCCATTTTGAGTTATCAGTGTGCGGTAATTTCCTACATAACCTTGAATCTCCTCTATTTTCGCACCTTTATAAACCTTAATTTTTGGATTTTCCTCAACCTTTTTAATCATTGATTTTAAATAAGTCTGCACATCTT
Source organism: Candidatus Aerophobota bacterium (assembly GCA_014859225.1). Taxonomy (GTDB): domain Bacteria; phylum Aerophobota; class Aerophobia; order Aerophobales; family B3-G15; genus Kmv34. The sequence goes on along the minus strand of JACUUP010000033.1, from coordinate 5,142 downwards.
CGCTTTCCAATGTCCGGTGAATATTTCTTACATTCCCCCCCAGTTCTAACTCTTTTTCCACCAGGTAAACAGCAAATCCCTGCTCGGCTATATTAAAGCAAGCTACCATCCCTGCAAGACCTCCCCCGATTACAAGGGCTTTTTGAATAACTTCTGAAGAAAAGCTTAATAATGGCTCTTTCAAACATACCTTTGCCACAGCCATCCTTACAAGGTCCTTTGCCTTTTCTGTAGCTTCCCGGGGCTGTTTCATATGCACCCAGGAGTTCTGGTCACGAATATTAGCCATCTCAAAGAGGTGTCTGTTTAGCCCTGCTTCTCTTATTGTTTCCTGAAAGAGAGGCTCATGTGTTCGGGGAGTGCAGGAGGCAACTACTACCCGGTTTAAGCTGTGCTGGGCTATAGCTTCTTTTATTGTATCCTGGGTATCCTGGGAACAGGTGTAGAGGTTATCCTCAGCATACACAACAAAGGGCAGGGTTTTTGCATATTCAACCACCAAAGGAACATTAACCACCCCTCCAATATTTATCCCGCATTGACAGACAAATACACCTATCCTCGGGATATCTCCTGATACATCTTTTTCCGCAGGATATTTTTTTTCTGCTACCAAAGTTCCCCTGACCGAGGAAAGAAGAGCTGAAGCTAAGGCACAAGCTCCACTTGCTGAGGTTACCGTTTCGGGAATGTCTTTAGGCTCTAAAATTGCACCACAGGCAAACACTCCCTTTTTTGTTGTTTTGACAGGAGAAAACTCACCTGTTTTGAGGAAATTATACTCATTTAAGCAAACCGCTAATTTATCAGCTACCTCTAACATATCTCGGGGAGGTACCAGGCCTATCGATAAAACCACCAGGTCATATTCCTCTTCCTTTAAACTTCCATCTTCAGTTTCATATCTTATTTTCAAGTTTTTTGTTTTACTATCTTCATCCAGAGAGGAAACTCTACATCTTCTATAGTCAACCCCATATTCAGTTTTTGCTCGCTCGTAATATCTGTCAAAATCCTTGCCAAAACAGCGCATATCTATAAAGTAAATGTGACAGGCAAGATGCGAACCAACATGCTCTTTAGCAATAATAGCTTCCTTGGTAGCATACATACAGCAAACAGATGAACAATAGGGGAGCCCCGCTGCTACATCTCTTGAGCCAACACACTGAATCCAGGCAATCTTTTTAGGAGTTTTTTTATCAGAACATCTTACCACGTGTCCCTGGAAAGGACCTGAGGCAGATAGAATCCTCTCAAATTCAATACTAGTCAGAACATTGGGAAATCTTCCATATCCATACTCTTTTTTTAAGCGGGGATTAAATTCATCAAAACCTGGAGCAAGAATGATGGAGCCAACCTCTATCTCCATCTTTTCATCAAGCATATCGTGAAAGATTGCCTCTGCCTTACATGCTTTAACACACTCAAGACACTCCGAACAAACACCACAATTAATGCACCTTTTTGCCTCATCCACTGCCATATCTTCAGTAAACCCCAGTTCAATTTCTTTGAAATTTCCCTTCCGCTCATCAAGGGAAAGACAGGGCATTATTTTTCTCTTTTTTAATTTAACCTCTTTTTGAGGAACTTCAGCTGCTTTTTCCTCTACCTTTTCTCTTCCCGTGCGTAAATCCTCACCTTTAAGGTATCTATCAATGGAAATAGCTGCCGCATGTCCCTGACTTACCGCTTCAACTACCGAGGCAGGCCCGCTAACTACATCACCTCCGGCAAAAACACCGCTCATAGAAGTAGCTAAACTAATCTCATCAACATCAATCAGCCGGGTAGGGGTAAATTTAAGAGTCTCAAACCCTGCAGGCTCTATTTCCTGACCTATGGCAATTATTACGCTGTCAACAAAGATAATAGATTCTGTTTTTTCTTTAAATTTGGGATTAAATTTTCCCTCTGAGTCAAAAACTTGTGTGCAAAGAATAGTTTCAAGGCCAGTCACCTTACCATCCTCACCTATAATTTTTTTTGGCCCTCTTGAAGGATGGATAATCACTCCCTCTTTTAGCGCTTCCTCAATTTCCCACTCAAATGCAGGCATCTCATGGCGGGATTCAGGACAGAAAAGATGAACTTCCTTTGCCCCTATTCTCAGAGAAGATAAGGCTACATCAATGGCAACGTTACCTCCCCCAATTACCGCCACCTTCTCCCCTACCTTAACCTTCTTGTCCTCATTAATATTTTTAAGAAACTCAACCCCATATAATACACCTTTTAAATGTGAGCCTGCTAATTTTAACTTTTTACTTTTCCCTGCTCCGATGGCAATGAAGATGGCCGGGTAATCTTTTCTTAATTTCTGAAAATCTTCTTTTGAGCGAATTGGTCTATTAAAAAGAATTTTTATTCCCGTTTCCTTGACTACCTTTTCTATTTCTCTTGTAAGAACCTGTCCGGGCAAACGATAATCCGGGATTCCTGAATACATCATTCCCCCGGGGTAGCTGTTAGCCTCAAAAATAACAATCTCGTATCCTGATTTTGCTAAATCACAGGCACAAGTAACCCCTGCCGGTCCTGCCCCAATAACAGCTACTTTTTTTTCTTTAGTTTGCGCAAAATCTTTTTTCTCGTTGGAAATAAGATATTCTTCCTTGTGTGCTTCAACATAATCAGCCACAAATCTTTTTAAACCGGCAATGGCGACCGGCTCATCAAGCTCTTTTCTGTTACATTTTTCCTCGCAGGGATGCTGACAGATACGCCCTAAAACTCCGGGGAAGGGCAACCTTTCTTTAATTAACTCATAAGCTTCCCTGAACTTACCCTCAGAAATTAAAGCAATATACCCCTGGACATTTACCCCGGCAGGACAGGTTATTTTGCAGGGAGCTTTATTTTCGTTTTTTTCTATGGTAAAAACATTGGGAACTACCTGGGGATATAAGCGGTAAATAGCTTTTCTTTGAGTTAAACCCTCATCAAATTCACTTAAAACCTCTACCGGACATTTATCCTCACATTCGGCACAGCCAGTGCATTTATCAGAGTTAACAAACGTAGACTTCTTTTTTAAGCTAATCTTGAAGTTTCCTGCTTCACCTTCTACCTTTTCCAGGTCGGCATAACTTATAATCTCAATATTTTGATTTCTTCCCGCACCAAGAAGCTTGGGAGAAAGAATGCACATAGAACAATCGTTGGTGGGAAACGTCTTATCAAGCTGAGCCATAACTCCACCAATACCCGGTTTTTTCTCCACCAGATATACCCGGAACCCGGACTCTGCTAAATCAAGGGAAGCCTGGATGCCACCAATGCCTCCACCCACAACCATTACTGCACCAATTTTTTTATTATTCCCGTTCATTTTTTCAGAGGTCTCATCAAAATATGTCAATTGTTCTTGCCAGGACCTGTTTTCCTCTGTACTCTGGCAAGAGTATGGGAGCTCTTCTTTTGGAGTCTATACCCGCTTCTTTAAGCAAATCTACGTATTTTTTAACATGATGTAAGGTTAGCTCTCCCTTGTTCTTATTTGATTTTACATACTCTGCAGCATACATGCCTGCTCTTCTACCAAATACCAAACAATCAAGCGTTGAGTTTCCCATGAGTCTATTTTTACCATGCACACCTCCTGATACTTCGCCGGCAACAAAAAGACCTTCAACATTTGTCCTGGCTTGCGCATCTGTCTCTACACCCCCATTTTGATAGTGAAGAGTAGGAAAAACAAGCACAGGGTCCTTTAGCATATCAATTCCAAATCTTTTAAACATCCTCACCATTGCCGGGAAAGAATTCTCAATCCTACCTTTGCCATGAATAACATCAATAAGGGGTGTATCAAGCCATATTCCCCTCATCCCTGTGGGGGTTATAATTCCATTATCCGTAGCATAGCATTCCCTTATAAAAGAAGCAGCCTCCACATCTCTTGGCTCAAGCGGAAACACAAATGCTTCACCATTTTTATTCACCGGTTGGGCACCACTTGTCCTTAACTTCTCGGTAAGCAGAAGACCTATTATCTGTTGAGGATAGGCAGCACCTGTTGGATGATACTGAACAGTGTCTGTATCCCTTAGCTTTGCTCCAGCACGATAGGCAAGAACAACGCCATCGCTGGTAGCACCGTAATGGTTAGTAGTCGGAAATCCCCTTATATGAAGTCTTCCAAAGCCACCCGTGGCTAGAATTGTTGCTTTTGCCCGAACAACTTTGTACTCCCCTGTCTCAAGACCCCAGAGCAGTGCACCGCTAACTTTTCCTTCATCCTCAGTTAAAAGTTCAATTGCAGGATAAAATTCAAGACAGAAAATATTTCTATTTCTAAATTCATCCCTTAAAATTCTGAGCTCCTCCATTCCAGTATAATCTCTACAGGCATGCATTCTCCTTTTTGACGTTCCCCCACCAGTGAGTTCAATAAAATTACCATTGGCATCTTTATCAAATATCACCCCAAGCTCTTCCAGCCAATTTATGGCAAAGGGTGCATCTTCCACCAATGCTCTTAAAACATCAGACTTGTTGGTAAAATGGCCCCCGCCCAGGGCATCAATATAGTGAATTACTGGACTATCCCCCGGACGGTCCGCAGCCTGAGTCCCCCCCTGTGCCATAATAGAGTTAGAATCCCCATGTCTTAGCTTGTTAGCAAGAAGAATCTTTTCGGCAGAAACTCCACTATCATTGGCTAAAAGAGCGGCACTTGTTCCGGCAAGACCGCCACCTATTATTAAGATATCCACATCATAATCTATTTTGCTTAAGTCAATTTCTTCAGGTTCTATTAAAGGATATGCCTCAAGCAAATGCACCACTTCATTAGGAGCAATATCCCCCTTATTTGGACCAATTTTTATGCATCTTTTACCACCTGGAGCATAATCTGGATGGTAGAGGTTTAAAATCTCTTCTCTTTCCTCTGGTGCCATCTGGACAGGCAGTTTGCCTACCCTCTGTGGCCTTGTCTTCTCAACAAGTTTAATTGACCTTCTCATATACTCAGGATAGCCACCTATAAGTTTAAGTTCAGTCATTTTTTCTCCCTTAGTAGACCTCACGTTTTTTCTGCATGTCGGTATAAAGCTTTTTTAGCTCGGATGTGTTAAGAGCCATAATTTTTTCAAACTCGGCTTCAAATTTACCTTCTTTTATCTCTTCAAT
>JACUUP010000032.1 GCA_014859225.1 Candidatus Aerophobota bacterium | reverse complement strand
ATACCGGTGCCATTCCCATCATCTCGGGTTCTATTCCCACCAGGGCATACGATTTAACCATAGCATAAATTTCTAATCCTAAACTTTTTGCCTTCTTTTCAGTGGTAACTATCATGGCAGCAGCTCCATCACTTATACCGGAAGAATTTCCCGCAGTTACTGTTCCATCTTTCTTAAATACAGCCGCAAGCTCAGTCAGTTTTTCAATAGATGTGTCAGTGCGCACTCCCTCATCCATATCAAATAACACAAAACCTTCTTTTTTTTCTGGAAAAACCTCTATGGGGACAATCTGACCCTTAAAGTAACCTGCTTCAATGGCTTTTGCAGCTTTTCTGTGACTCATCAAAGCAAACTCATCCTGTCTGTTTCTTGATATTTTGTACTTTTTAGCTATATTTTCAGCTGTCATTCCCATATGAAAGTTGCAAAAAACATCCCACAGACCATCATAAACCATTCCGTCAACAATATCATCTTTATACATACCCATTCTATAACCAAATCGAGCTTTTTCTAAGTAAAAAGGAGCCCGATTCATATTTTCCATCCCTCCGGCGATTATAAGTTCGGCATCACCTGCCTTTATTGCTTGAACAGCAAAAATAACAGCCTGTAGACCCGAGGCGCACACTCTATTGATAGTTACAGCGGGAACTTCAACGGGAAGAGAAGCTTTAAGGACAGCCTGCCTGGCTGGATTCATGCCCTGACCTGCCTGCAAAACATTACCCAGAATGCACTCATCCACCAGAGCAGGATTCATTCTGGAACATGCCAAAATCTTTTTAATTACTACTGAGCTTAAACTAACTGCCGGAGTATTCTTAAGAGCTCCCCCGAACCTGCCAATCGCAGACCTCAAAGGATGACAAAGAGCTATTTTGCTCATCTAACTTCCTTTATAAAGCAAATTATACCATAGAGTAACCTCCATCCACAATTAGAGTCTGACCGGTACACCAGTTGGATTCTTCGGAGGCAAAATAAAGAACTGCTCCCACATGGTCCTCGGGTTTACCCAATCTACCAAGAGGAATTCCACTGGTTAGCTGGGCCCGGGTTTGTGGATTGGCTAAAGCTTCAGCTGCCATAGGAGTCTCTGTGGTTCCAGGTAAAATAGCATTAACCTGAATATTGTAAGGAGCAAGTTCAAGAGCCATAGCCCGGGTTAGAGAAAGAACTGCTCCTTTGGAAGAGCTGTATAAAGATAGATTGGTTTGCCCTACAATTGCGGCGATGGAGGAAACATTTATTATTTTACCCTTTTTTTGTTTTATCATCTGTTTGGAAACAGCCTGGGCACAGAGAAAAACACCTTTAACATTCACATCGTACATCTTGTAATACTGCTCTTCTGTGGAAGATATAAATGGCTCCTGGAAAAGGATTCCAGCATTATTCACCAGAACATCAATTTTACCAAAACTTTTCAAAGTTTCCTCAACCATCTTTTCAGCATCTGCTTTTTTAGTAACATCGCTAATTTGAACAAGCACTTTGCTACCGAGTTTTTCAATTTTTTTGGCAACAGATTTAGCATCTGAGGGGTTAATGTCAACTACCACCACATTAGCCCCTTTTTTAGCAAACCCCAGGGCATAAGCTTCGCCAATCCCTCTTCCTGCCCCGGTTACAATAGCTGTTTTATTTTTGAGGCTCAATTTCCCTCCTCCTTTTGTTAGAAAACATGGAAGACCAAGCGCAGATTTAAGGCCTCTCGCCCATAATCAATCCTACAACCTCCTGCGGGGTAGTCTTTTCCCGCATTCGCATACCAGCATTTTCTCCTAATCTTAAGACCTCAATCCTATCGCAAACCTCGAAAATGCTGTGCATATTATGGGTGATGAGTATAACCGAAACGCCTTTTTCCTTTAATTGCCTAACAACATGAAATACTCTCCTACTTTCCTCTACCCCTAAAGACGCGGTTGGTTCATCCATAATAATAATTTTTGCATCCCAATGAATCGCTCTGCTAATTGCTACTGACTGTTGCTGCCCACCCGACAGATTCCGCGTCACAGCCCCTAACATTGCAGAATCTATCCCAATTTTTTTAAGCGTTCCAGCCATTTCTTTTTTCATTTTTTTTCTATCTAAAACTCTCAACCTTAGCAATGATTTTCTGAGTTCCCGGGCAAGAAATACATTTTCTACGGGGGTAAATTCCGGTACCAGAGCCAGGTTCTGATAAATGGTTTCTATTCCTAAATTTCTGGCATCTAAGGGAGACTTGATATCTCTTTTTTCACCAAAAACATATATTTCACCTTCATCCTTGGTGTAGGCTCCACTCAAAATCTTGATTAAGGTTGATTTTCCCGCTCCATTATCACCAACTATTCCTAAAACTTCCCCTTCATAGAGATTTAAATTTACATTTTTTAAGGCCTGGAGGCCGCCAAAACTTTTACAGATATTCTTCATGACTACTACTGAATTTTGCTTTTCCATCCTGTATGCTCCCCTGCTTATTTTAGAATTCAGGCTTCCCTTTTTCCAAGGGTGCGGAAAGCCACTACAATAATAAAGATAAGCCCTATTAGCACCTGCTGCCAGAAGAACCCTACACCTGCAAGAAGTACCCCATTTGACACTACCTGCAATAGCACTACCGCAAGTAATGTACCAAGCATCGTACCACGACCACCGAAAAGAGATGTCCCGCCCAGAATTACAGCAGCAAGGACGTGTATCTCATCTCCCATGCCGATGGTGGGCTGGGCAGCATTAAGGCGGGCCGTATAAATTATGGCTGCTACGCCGGCTAAAAGTCCACTAAGCACATACGTTAGAAACTTGAGGCGTCTGATACGCACTCCCGTATAGGCAGCAGCTTCTTCATTGCCGCCGATTGCGGTGACATGACGCCCGGTCACAGTCTTATTAAGAAGATAATACCCCAGAATAAACACAATGACTGCCAGCCAGATAGGCATGGGAATTGCTAAAACTCTTCCCCGGGAGAACCAGACAAAGTCCCTGCGAAAGCCGAAAAAGAGCTCCCCCTCCGACAAGACATAGGCTAACCCCCGAAACACAGCCAGGCTACCCAGAGTCACGATAAGCGGCGGCACCTTACACCCTACAATAAAAAAACCGTTGAAAGCACCACAGGCAGTTGCTACTGCTAACCCAATCAAAACTCCCGCCCATGTGGGATAGCGAAGCAGGACCATGGTAATCCCCATCAAAACCGTGGATAATCCAACGATGGAACCGATAGAAATATCAAGTCCACCCGTGGTTAAAACCAGCGTCATGCCTATACCCATAATTACGTAGATGGAACACTGTGTCATTATGTTTGTTAGATTAACCACGGTAAAGAATCTGGGATTCAAATTAGACAGCAGTATCATCGCTGCCACGAAGATTAAGAACAGTGTCGTCAAAACACGAAAATTAGGATATGCATACTCCAGTATCTTCCATTTACGCAAAATTAATTGCACAGAATTAACCATAGAATTAACCTCCTGAATTCGCTTTTTTGCCCTTTATAAAACTCTAAAAAGCCTACCGCTTCTTGCTTTCAGCAACCCCCACCATTTTGAGGCAAGGGGAGGTGGAATTTTCCCTGTCTTTATGTTTTGTGAAATGTTTCCACCTCCCCCTGTTGTGGGTTATAGTGAAATGAAGAGAAAAACTTCAACTTTCACTACTTAGAAAATGCCGGAAATTACTGTTTTTCAAACTCTTCTATTGTCCAACTAAGTCGCCAAATAACTTATTGAACACCTCAATGCCAGGGTCAGCAGGCCATGCCTCGCGCATCATCTCAAGGTAACGATGGTCCCATTTGTCCCGGATAGCCTGGGCAGAATCAAGTACAAGGCAAGGTGTACGAATAGACCTCCTCAGCACGTCTTTAAATCCTTGACTGTGAAGATAGATTATATCAGCCATAGCTTTGCCCGTGTGAAAGTGACTTCTGGCAACGGTAATCATTCGGCCCAGCGCAACGTTATTTAGCTCCTCTATAATTCCACCATATCCAATTACATCAATGTCGTCAAGACGCCCCATAGCCTCAACTGCTGCAACAACACCTATGGCCATAGTGCTATTCATGCCCAGGATAATTTCTACGTCCGGATGGGCAACAAGTACATCCAGGGTAGCTGCATAAGCTTTGGCTCGATCAAAGTCAGCCCAGTGCCTGTATATTATATTCACACCATTTGCTATGTGCAGGTGTTCCGCAGCCCGTTCGTTAGTAATATGTCCAGGGATACCGTGGATTATGGCCATTTTTACACCCTTACGATAGTTTTCCTTGACGTAATCAGCAACAGCCTTACCCATATCAGAATGGGAATATGCTATAAAATACTCTTGGTCCGTTTCCGGAACATCACTACCTTCTATGTAATCCAGGTAATCAGTAATAATCAGCGGAATACCTGCTTCAATAACGTGACCGAAAGCTGGTATCTGCATCTCTATGCTGGTAGGTAGCATCGCCAGATAATCCACCCCCATAGCAACCATATCTTCAATGATTGCTAATTGACCTATATGGTCCTTAGCACCCCCGGCTGGAGCACGCGTAATTAGTCTATAATCTACTCCCAATTCCTTTAATCTGCGTTCCGTCTCCCTTAGATATAACATGAAAGAGTCATACCTATCCAAATAGAAAGGTACAGCACCAATTACTATCGGTTTTTGTGCCAAAGCAACTCCTGTTGTTCCCATGATTAACGCCAGGGTTAGCACTATCACCAACCAACCCTTTATTTTATACATTCTAACCTCCCTGTATTTTACTCTCATAAAACACTACTGATAATTTATCCGGCACTCTCTCTACATGACTTACACCATTTTTCCTGAAAGCTTCTTATAACCTTTCAACACCTCTTCTCCTGAAAACATTCTTTATCCCTGAGCTATTGGGACCTATTAACTTTCTAATATTAACACCTCCTCCCGGTCCTTATTTTTAGCTCTTTTCCTGGTTTGACTTTAAACCTCCAGGATAAAGTAGTTCTTCCAATCACTTAATTATAAGCTACTTTTACTCGCTTTCTCTCTTACCTGCAGCGCTCTACATATCTCCCGAATAGCTGCGTCCGTATGCTCATCCACTAATTGGTGAGCTTTCTTGATATCACCCTTCAAAAGAGCATCTGCCATAGCTATATGCTCACCTATAAACCTCTCTATATCCCTTTCCACCATATGCTGGAAAAATAGAGTAAAATCATATATTGAGCGGAAAAGATTTTTCATGTGAGTATTTTCTGAATGGCTGATTGTAAAGATATGAATCTGTTCAGTCTCAAGCAAGATAGCTCTTTTTTTCTCCTCACCTTTACCCAGAACAGCTTCGCCTAATTTTTTTAGTTTTCGTAAATTCTTATCATCCTGATTGCTCTTATTAAAGGAATTAAGTGCATGGTGCTCAAACATTCTCCTTAATTCGTAGATGTTTTTCACATCCTCTACAGCTGGTTTAAATATATAATATCCCCTTCGGGGGAAAAACTCTACCAATCTACTCTCACATAATTTCTTTACCGCCTCACGCAGAGGACTTAAACTAACCCCAAATTCCCTGGATAAATCTGAAAAGTTAATACGCTCCCCTGGCTGCATTTCAAGTGCAACAATCCTCTGTTTAAGTGTGCGGTATAGCTGTTCTCCTATCCCCTTAATTATTTCGTCACCTTTCATTTTTTTCGTCTTTCGTTTTTATAATTTATAATTTATAATCCGTTTTTATACTTTATACCACGTAGATTCTTTTATGTCAAGTGAGCGCAAAAACAATTTCGCTTACACACTCAAGGGAAAAAAGGGAGGAATAGGAAGGCTAATAGTGCAAAACTTTGTTTTTAGCGGGTAAATTGTGTCAACTAAATATAGCTTTCACAACAAAATCACAATAGAAAAAGATGAAAAGGTTCAATTTAAACAAGGGAGGCGAGTCGTTTGATTCGCTTGAGCATATTTGGGTGAGTGGTGAAAACTTCCATTATGTGCTCTACTCCTTTGAGTTTTATTCTTTTGGACCGTAAAGCTAAAAGTTCATTTTGGTCTATGGTCCCACTTAAATTCGTATCAACTTCTTTTAAGTCTTGAATTTCAGTAGAAGCCCGGGCAACATCGTTCAAGAAAAATGCCCTGACCGCCTGCACTCTTTGTAACTCTTCTTTTGCCCGATGGCTTCTCCTGAGCTGAGCCGAGCTATAGACCAGTTTGTAGAGAGCTGAGGCTAAATAGTGAGGAGGGTTGCCTATCTTCACGCTCCTCTCATCTGCATAGTATTCTCTAATGCGTGAGCCGTACAAAACAAGAAGGTTAGTGAGAAAATATAGTGCAAAAGCTGCAAGTCCAATAAGGGCTGCATAACCTCCCCCTTCTCTTCGCCTACCACCAGCCATCCCTCCCCACATCAAGCTCCAGGCAAGCCAATAAAAAATGAGAGGAACAACTGAAAGCACAGTTATAACTACCATATCACGATGCTTGAGATGTGCAATTTCATGACCTAATACTGCCTTAAGCTCCTCCTTGCTCAGCAGCCTTGTGATTCCTTCGGTAACACAAACTCTCCCATCTTTCAAACTTCTCCCGAAAGCAAAAGCATTGGGAATAGAAATCCGGGAAATGCCAAGTCTTGGTTTTGGGATTGATGCTCTTTGAGCAAGCTCGGCTACCATTATGTGAAGCTCAGGTTCCTCTTTTTCTGATACCCACCTTACCCTCATAATTGCAGCAACAAGTGCGGGTCCAACCAGATACTGAATGCCCATGAAAAATCCTGCCAGCACCACATAAAACAAAGCATTTCCCACTCCCAGATAACTTCCAACTCCCGTAATAACTGCATAAAGGAGCCCAAACATCAGGCTAACAAGTAGCCACATTTTTATCTGGAGTCCCATACTGCCTCTCCTTACATCTTAATTTTTGCTTAAATAAACTAATAATTTTCAAATTTTTTTCAGGAGACTGGTGTTATCCCTAAATCATCTCGAGTAAATACACGGGTTAACGTAAATCCCAACTGTTTCAACCTCTCCTCAGCTCCTTCCAATCTATCTATGAGAGCAATTAGTTTAACAACCTCACATCCCAGCTCCTGTGCAACATTAGCTGCTCTAATAACTGACTCACCCGTAGTTACGACATCGTCAATAATTGCCACTCTCATACCCTTTTTTAAGGGAGGCCCTTCTATATATCTTTGCATGCCGTGTTTTTTAGGCTCCTTTCTAACTATGAACGCCTGAAGCGGGGTTTTTTGCAACTCACTAAAACAAGCAACTGCCCCTACAATTGGGTCAGCACCAACTGTAGGTCCTCCAATTGCCTGTATATTATCTTCCTTTATCAGGTTAAAAACTGTTTTTGCTATTAGGTAGGCACCTTCTCCTGATAGGCTAATCTGTCTTGCATCTATATAATAGCCACTTTGCTTTCCCGAGGAAAGCTTTATTCTCTGATAAAACAATGCTTTTTCTTTTATAAGCCCAAGAAGATACTCTTTATCCCTGTTGGAAATCATCTTTGCACCTCAATACCTGGTCTCTAAAATCTTGCTTAAAAAGTTATCCTTCATTTTTTTTACCACCCTCCGGTCTCCCTGAAGAACCATTTCTACATCACTTTTTTCTATTTTATCTGCCACTTCTCCCATTGCTGCAATAATCTCCAGAACACTATTTGCTCTGACTCTTTTCCCATCTATTTCCAGAAGAACCGGGGTTGTGCACTGGATGACAGGCTCCACCAATGCTGATGCTGGTCTTAAATGAAGTATTGACCCTTTGGGGATAATCACCTTTTCTCTTGCTAAAGTCACATCTGCATACTCTCTTAAAAGCTTTTTCGCAAGAACTTTTCCTTCTAAAACATAATCATTCGCATATTCGGACACCATCTTTACATTTTCTTTAACCTTAAACAGGTCCACAATTTGTGATATTTTCTTTTTTACCTCACTTAAACTTTCTGCTTGAATATGTCTTTCGTAAAAATGCAATATCAAAAAGGCTACTTCAAGTAAATGTAAACAGATGGAGATGTAACCTCTTAGTGTTTTAAGCTGTTTATCTTTTTTTTCCTCTTCACTGCCACCTATATAACTATCATATTTTGATTGGATTCTATGGAAAGAACTTGTAAACTCTTGTATTTTATCCTCGGTTGGTTCATCAATTTTTAAAAGTTCGGATAATCTATCTGCCAGGTCTACGTAAGCAAAAGTAATTTCTGTCACTCTTTCTCCCTCGGAAAGACAGTAGTAAACCTCATCCATATCCTGGACAAGATACTCCTGAACTTCGGTTTCCAGAAATTCCTCCTCTACCATATAGCCAGATGATAACTTTATACCAAGAGATATAGCCTCTTTCCTTAAAGCTTCATAGAGCCCGCGAAGAGAATCATCACAAAATTCTACAAGACTTTGGATATGTAAAAAAAATTTATCATTTTCCTCAAGGCCATAGCCTTTAAATCTATTCTGAATGTGCCTTGTGGTATGAGCGGCATAAGCAATCCACCTGATACAGGCAACAAGTTCCGTAAAATAAGCAAAGAACCTGTTTCCCCGAGCCTTATAATTATCCAAAAACGTCTCCAGCGTGTGGGCTTCGCTTGCTAAATTAGAGTAGTAACTTTGGCTTAGCTCTTTTTTTTCAAGTAAAAAATTTGCCAGCGCAAAAAATCTATGTGCCACCTTTCCCAGCCTTGAGATAAATTCCTCTTTCGGTATAACTTTGCCCAAGGACTTTGCCCTTCTCATTGACTCCTCCAAAACAGGATTATTTAAAATAGTATATACGAGTAATAGGTAAAATCAAGGGGTAAAAATTGACGCAATCTGCTTATACTGATAGAATAATCTATACATAAAAAATAAAGGGGAGGTAAAAATGGAATGGGCAAGTAGAGAGGGAGCCCTTGAGCTTCTAAGAGAATTTACTACAAATGAACATTTGATAAAACATGCCTTTGCTGTTGAGGCAGCTATGAGAGCTTATGCAAAAAAATTTAACCAGAATGCGGAAAAGTGGGGTGTAACTGGACTTTTGCACGACTTTGATTATGAAAGATTCCCCACCCCTGAAGAGCATCCTTTCAAGGGAGTAAAAATACTGAAAGAGAAAGGATATCCTCAAGAGATGATGCGGGCAATTCTTGCTCACGGGGACCACACAGGTATTCCAAGAGAAACTCTTCTGGAAAAAACACTTTATGCAGTGGATGAGCTAACAGGCTTTATTGTTGCTGTCTCGCTTGTTCGTCCCTCTAAGAAAATATCTGAGGTAACGGTAAAATCACTTATGAAAAAGTGGAAAGATAAAGCCTTTGCCCGAGGTGTAAACAGGGAAAACATAGAAAAAGGAGCAAAGGACCTGGGAATTGAGTTAAAAGAACATATAGAGTGTGTTCTTCGGGCCATGCAAAATATATCAGATGAACTTGGACTGTAAACTATACAAAAATGCGCATAACAATTGTAGGAGCAGGACCTATAGGATGTTACCTGGGACAGCTTTTGAAATGCTACGGTTTTTCCCCCCTTCTTCTGGAGGAACACTCCGAGGTAGGTATCCCCAAGCATTGTGCCGGTGTGGTGGGAAGTTCGTTTTTTGATGCTTCCAAAATTCCCCTGCCACGCGAGATAATAAAAAAAGAGATACATGGTGCTATAATCTCTTATAAAAATCAAAGTTTCATTCTAAAAAGAAGAAAGGCTGCTTTTGTAATTGATAGAGAAAAGCTGGATAAAAAACTCTCTCTGGGACTTGAGATTCAAAAAGAAACTAAACTTGTAAGTCTTGAAAAAAGGGGGGAAGAGTACCTCTTATACACAAATAAGGGAATTTTTCGCTCTGACTTAATAATTGGTGCTGATGGAGCAAGGTCAAAAATTAGAAAGCTAAGCGGTCTAAAATTAAAACCAATCTATTACAGGGGTGTTCAATTCAGGATAAGACAAAGGGTCACTTGCCAGGATATGGTTCAGGTTTATTTCACCAAACCTTTTCTTCAGTTTTGCTGGATAATTCCAGAAGATGAAAATGTAACTCGTGTAGGAGGTATATCTCCTTTCAAACCATTAAAAGAGCTTAAAGACTTTATGGAAAAGATGAAAATAAAAGGGGAAATAATAGAAAAGATGGGGGGAGTTTTGCCCATAGGTTATGGGGTTACTGTCAAAGATAACATTATCCTGGTGGGTGATGCCGCCTGTCAGGTAAAACCCTTAAGTGGAGGTGGACTTTACTATGGAATAAGATGTGCAGAGATTCTTGCCCATTGCATCAAAAAAGGAAATCTTTCATCGTATGATACTAAATGGAAAAAGGCGATAGGAGGAGAGATTCGCTCAGCTTTGAGAATAAAAAAAATTTTAGAGAAGGTAAATATTAAACTCTTAGAAAAACTCTTCACCCTTGCTAAAAAAAATTCCCATCTTATAGAAGATGTGGCTGATTTTGAACATCACTCAGTTGGCGTTTTTTCTGTTATGAAGAAACTTGGACTGAGTTTTCCCGGAATGCTGGCAAAACCCTCTTCTGATGTGGATTTTTGATTCAGATTCGGGAACCTGGATTTAAGAGGAAAAGTCAAGAAAATCTTATATAATTTTCTTGACTTATCATGGTTGCCTTGTATATTGTATATTATAAGCAATGAAACTGAAATAATGAGGAAATTGGAGATTTAAAAAAGAGATTATTGATGAATGGATAGAAAAAATACCTATGAGGAGAAAATTACACCATAAGGAGATGGGCGAGATGAAAAATGTCGGTGCAAAAAATAATAAAGAACAGATGACAATGTTTGGAACTTATGAGTTTCCTTCCTTTGAAGAAATAATTGAAACATATTCCAAGGAGTTTACAAATTATGTAACACCGAAAGGGGATACGGTATTTGGTTTCTGGATGCAGACTTTAGCAGACTTAGAGTTTTTAGATCTTGAATTAGAAGGATTAACTGAGGAATATAAAATTGATCCAGTAAATAGAAAAGCTACCCTTAAGGGAGACATAGAATTTATAAGATTAAGAGTTGCTCATCTTGAAAAAGTGGGAGGAAAAACAACGCTATATACAGATATAGTGGATACGTTTGGTGATACTAACGCTTATGCCTTCCATAATCTTTACCCTTATAAAGGAAAATTCTATCCAAGGATAGTAAGAACTTTAATAAATACCTTTGAGTTAAAAAATAATGCCCTTGTTCTTGACCCTTTCAATGGCTCTGGAACAGCCACTCACGAAGCCTCTCTTATGGGAATTAGAAGTGTTGGCATGGATGTAACACCAATGGGAGTGGTTCTATCTGAGTTAAAAAATGCTCTTCTCTTTATTGATGAGAGAAAGTTAGATTTCCACCTTCAAGATTTAATAGACATTGTTCAAGAGGTAGAAAATAAAAAATGGAAGCACCATAATCCTGTAATTTATAAGTTAATGTTAGCTATATACTTTGACACCATTGATGCCTTTGCGAGAACCTCTCGATACAACAGAAAGGGAAAAACTGGATTATTTATAGAAAAGTTCAATTATATTAAAAATTGCTATAAAAAAATAATGGAGATGAAAGAAAAATATTCTTTGAAGTTTGAACCTGCTAAGATTATAGAAAAAGATATCCTGGAGTTAAAGAATATGGAAGAATTTGAAGGCAAATTTGATGCTGTAATAACCTCTCCTCCTTATTATTTTTCTATAGACTATGTCGGTAAGGACAAAATCGCCTATGATTATTTAGGAGTGGAGATGAAAAAAGTTGAATCTAAATATTTGGGGATGAAAAATAATGGTCAATTAAGTAGAGAATATAAAAATTTTCCTATAAGAGTAGCTTTATATTACCAGGACCTGAAAAAATCTATAGAAAATATCTTTTGGGCATTAAAACCTCAAGGTAAACTCGCCATAATAGTAGGAGATAGTACTGTTTACTCTAAAAAGATACCAACAACAATGACGACAAAGAAATTCTGCGAAGAAGCCGGATTTAAATTTAAAAAATTGATATTTAATCCTCTTCTTGGAGCACGTAACAGAGCAATTAGAGGAGAAAGTATTATAATTTGCGAAAAACCATGATAATAAAAAGAAATCTTCTCTGTGTTAAGAAAGAGAATGCATTAGACTTAGGACATTTACTCTTATACCGACCCTATAAGAATGTATTGATTAACTTTGTAGCTCTTGCTACAGAAAAATCTGCTATTGATTTTGATCCTATTTCTCGAACTTTTAATGGATTAGAAAGCATATCAGAAGATATGAAACATTACTATGAGGCTCTATTAGGTATCACTTCATTCTATCAACATAGTCAAGGCGGTAAAGGAAAATATGTAGAGAAGAAAATATCCTCTGTTATAGAAACTTGTTCAATGAACATTAAGTTGAGTGAGTTACCAATGTGGTTAGAATATCCCGAGCTTCACCGCAAAAAAGGAATCTTAACTCAATCAGGCTTAACCCCAGAAGAAAAAGGTGTATTACGAAATATAGATTGGGACTGGTTAGGCAAAGAGGAGGAAACTACAGATGTGGGTAATCTACTATCTCGAAATAGACTTATTTTAATTGAACTAAAAAATCGCGTGGATACTGGAGGTACTGCTGGAAGAAGAGAAGTTTGGACAAAGAAATTTAAGACGATTTTAGAGCTCTTAGCCACTAAAACCAAATTATACGCAAAAGAGGGCAAGAAATATTCCCTTTCAGAATTACTTGAATACTTCAGTGTAAAAAACTTTGAGGTATATATTGGAATACTTTTTAATGTTGATGGAACCCCAGCAACCAAAGAGAGCGATAAACAAAGGGGGTTTTTCCCATCCAATGCGGAAGGCTACAGAGATTTGAAGAATTTTCTTGCCAATAATCCAACGCTAAAGATTATTAAAGAAAACCCTGAAGAGTTGCTTTTGGATCTAGCTTTAAAAGAAAGCATACTCAATGTAACAGTTGGAGCATTGTATGGGAATCAGATACCCAAAGCTTTATTCCAACAAGATTATTCTATATCTGATTTGCTCTTGCTTAGATACGATGATATGTGGCTATCCCAACTATTTGCTATAGACGAAAGGGCTTTTTTACTTAAAAACGGTAAGAACTGCTCTATTAATTTTAGGGATTTACTCAAAAGAGACAAAGATTTGAGAATGAAATACGATAGACTTATTATGTGTGAATGTGGAGAGAGTGAGCTTTTAGATATCACGAGTTACCTTTTACAAAAATACCCGTCCGTTTTTGAAGATGATCTTATCCCTAAAAATAAGGATAAAGAGCAATACTTAGCAGATATGATTCAAGTATTGTGTGCTACTGACGCATAATCCAATCTTCGCTTTTCCAAAATTTTACAATAAGGAAGGAAGCTCCAATGAAAAAAATACTTTTGCCCCAGCCAATCCATGATGCTGGAATGAAGCT
>JACUUP010000206.1 GCA_014859225.1 Candidatus Aerophobota bacterium | reverse complement strand
ATGTTATAGCTGACCTTATCGTTAGCTTTCCTACCATTCAGTTCAGTTTTCACAGAGGAAGAAAAATGGCTAATGAGTGGGTCTACCGGTGGTTCAAGAGAATCAATAAAGATACAATTAGAGGGTCAGGTCTTGACATTTAAGTTTTTAATCCTGATGGAGGGCCTGAAAAAACTGATATAAACCTTATTAATTTTGACACTAAAGACATTTAGTATTAAACTCAACTTTGACAGTTGTAAATTAAAAATCCTTTATTAATGGTAATTATAGCGATTAAAAATGAGGCGTAGCGCTAGGTTTTGATTTCGCTCTTTGTCAAAAAGCTATAGTTGTTGTACCTGTGGGGGTATTCTGGTTCCTTTATCAACCGTGTCAAAGAACCTCTCAATGTCCACCTCTACCACCTATTGACAACCTATCTTTAGGTACTCCTCAACCTTTTCTATAGCTTGATGTGGACTTTTTCCAGGTCTAAATCCAAAACTACAGTCGTAAAAGAGTGGATCAAATATTCTCTGTAATCTGTTCAAAAGAGCCTGCTGAACCACCCTATCTCTAACTGCAGGCTCTTTTGTCTCCATTGGGCTTAGGAATCCAAACTCTTCTTACAGGTTGAGGGAAGTATCTATCCTCTTTTAGAAGACGGCGTCTCATCAAGATTCTGCTGCAAGTTCTGGTCAAAGTCTTCAATGGATACCCTATCTACCCCTCCTGAGCCCTTATTCGCCTTCACCTTCTCCCTATACATCAACGAAGGATATCTTCTGCCTGAGAGTGAAAAGGACCGTGGATGCCTACCATAAGGTATCTACCAATAACCTGAAGCTAAAGGTGCACCAGGCTCCGTTGAGAAAACAGGTTGAACTTCTCGCATTCACCCTGATACAAAGAAAGGTGTAGCAGAGCTTAGAATCTGGTACAAAGACATCCCGATCTATGTCTACCACATTAAAAATTCGGATCCGAATTTAGTACAGTTTTAAAATTTAGCTAACAGTAGTTTTACTTAATCAGACTGAAATCTTACCTTGCTACAAATCACTCAAAAAAGTACCTGAAGCCGATTGCCGCATTAACACCAAACTCTGTTGCAGGTGCAAGATCGAGCAAGGGGCTAATCTCCACAAACATGTCCACAGTTGTTCCTTGGAAGGGATACGTTATTCCAAGAGGAATGCGAACGCCAATTCTACTTTCACCCTCTTCAAACTTAATCCGTCCTCCAATGCCATAGTGAAAGAAGTATGACTCTCGCTGGACTCTTCTGTGGAAAAGGTAGTCTAAATGCACGTGAAGCGCACTTGGATGGAACAACGACCAGGCAACAGCACCGGCAAATGCAGTGTTTTCATCCATCCATTTCTTGAAGCAGATGCCAGTTGGCTCTCCCAGAATGATACCGATACCAAATCCCTTTTCCTGGGCGCCTGCGGTGCTGCTGAAGAAAAAAGCCGCCATAATGATAACAACACAGACGAGGCTCACCAAGGTCTTTCTCGTCCGCAGCTCATGTGCCCTTGACTTTTTTACCTGCTTTTTCTTTTCCATCATGTTCCTCCTCGTATAATATGTCGTATTGTCAAAAATTCTCTAGCAATTTTGCTTTAAACCTTTTATTTGAAAGCCTTTTAGTAAAATTAGCTTGCCTCCCCCCTACCTTTGAGGTAGGATTAGTAAATCTTTCACCCAAAGGAGGCAAGCTTCATGAAAAAGACCTATCGTTTTGTTATCTGGATCTGTTCTAAGTTTAACCGTAGTGAAATAGAGGAAATCATCCAGGGTCTTCAAGATGTCTTAGCTGACCGCGACCCTGAGGTTAAACCCAAAGATGATTTCAAAGAGAAACACCCTCATTACCGCAATTTCTTCGTTGATCCAAACCCACCACTGAGGACTCCTCCAAGAAAGTCACCAAAGCTTGACTGGAAAAACCTTCTTTCAGAGTATGAGAAAGAAAATGGTTATCCTTTAGAACCTATTAGCTCTAAAAACCCTGAAACGAAGGTACCTGAAGATTCAATCTGTAGAATCTGCGGTGCACCTTCTATCTATTTATACTTTAATGATGGGAAAAAGAGAGCTCAGCTTAAATGTAAAGTCTGCTCCTTTTTATCCCAGGTTCATCCCCGGCTAAGGAGAAAGACCAAGTACTATTGTCCTCATTGTGGAGGATCGCTTTACCTTTGGAAAAAAAGAGAGGATGTTTCTATTTATAAATG
>JACUUP010000031.1 GCA_014859225.1 Candidatus Aerophobota bacterium | reverse complement strand
CTCCTCACAAAATGCCCGAACTAACCCGCCAACTGATGAATATAAAACACAAAGTTTTCCATCCAGAAATTCACCTGAGGGGTGGTATTGGACATGTATCTGCTGATTTCTGGAGGATTCTAAAGCAAGGGTTTGAAGGTTTAAAAAAGGAGGCAGAGCAAACATTAGCGGGGCTTGATTTTAACGATGCGGATAATCTTGATAAGATGAATTTTTACCAGGCAGCTATAATTACCTGTGAGGGGGTTATCAACTTTGCTCAAAGATATGCCAATTTAGCAAGAAAGCTTGCTGCTGAGGAAAAAGATTTAAGGCGCAAGGAGGAGCTGGAAAAAATTGCCAGGGTGTGCGAACAGGTCCCTGCAAAGCCAGCCAGAACCTACCACGAAGCACTTCAGGCTATCTGGTTTTCCCATCTTCTGGTTCAGATTGAATCTAACGGACTGGGAGCTTCACCTGGAAGAATGGACCAGTACCTTTATCCTTTTTACAAAAAAGATATTGAGGAAGGAATCATTACCAAAGAGGAGGCTCAGGAGCTACTTGAATGTTTCTGGGTGAAGATTGAAGAGATAAAAAGGGTATATGATTCTGAGTGTGCAAGAGATTACGCCGGATACACTACCGAGCTTAATATAACTGTTGGGGGACAGAAGGAAGATGGAAGCGATGCTACTAACGAAGTATCCTATATGTGCCTGGATGCCCAGGACCATTTGAGAACAGCTCACCCCAATTTCACTGTAAGATACCATAACAAGCTTCCTGAGACTCTCCTGCATAAAGCTTGCCAGGTGATAAAATTGGGAACCGGTATGCCAGAGCTTATGAATGATGAGGCACACATACCTTCTTTAATGAACAGAGGAATAAAGCTTGAGGATGCAAGAGGCTATACCAATATAGGTTGTGTGGAACCAGCAGTTCCTGGAAAGACCTGTAGCTGGAGTAACGCTGCAATGTTTAACCTGGGTAAATGTCTGGAGTTAGCTTTAAATAATGGGAAGTGTATGTTGTGTGGAGAACAAGTTGGAGCTAAGACAGGTGATGCCTGCAACTTCACCTGCACGGAAGATTTAATGCGGGCTTACAAAGAGCAGGTAGCCTACTTTGTTAAACACATGATTGTGTGTCTTAACGCTATTGATTTCACTCATAAGGAGATGGTGCAAACTCCCTACCTTTCTCTTTTGGTTTCTGACTGTATGGAAAAAGGCAAAGATATTACAGCTGGAGGAGCCCATTATAATTTTACTTCTCCTCAGGGTGTAGGAGTAGCTGATGTAGGTGACTCCCTGGCAGCCATCAAGAAATTAGTTTTTGAAGATAAGACAGTTAGCATGGATGATTTACTTTCAGCTTTAAAAGAGAATTTTGAAAATAATGAAGAGCTTCGTCAAAGACTTATAAATGAAGCTCCCAAATACGGAAATGACGATGACTATGTTGACCCATTTGCTAAATTTGCAGGCAGGGTATATTGCGAGGAGGTAGAAAAATATAAAAATCCGAGGGGAGGGATTTTTAACCCGGGTTTGTATCCAGTTTCAGCTCATGTTCCCTTGGGAAGAAATACCGCTGCCCTTCCCAGCGGAAGAAAAGCTACAACTCCTCTTGCGGATGGTGTTTCTCCCACTCACGCTAGCGACAAAAAAGGCCCCACCGCAGTAGTTAAATCTGTGGCAAAATTGGATCACATGATAGCTTCCAATGGAACTCTGCTCAATCAGAAATTTTCTCCTAATGTACTTGAGGACGAGAAGGGCTTGAGGAGCCTTGCAGAACTGATAAAAGTTTATTTTAATTTGGGAGGTAAGCACATCCAGTTTAATGTCATAGATTCCCGGATACTTAGAGAGGCTCAGAAAAATCCCGAGAAGTATGCTAATCTGGTAGTAAGGGTAGCAGGATACAGTGCTTTCTTTGCCCAGCTTCATAAGGATATACAGGATGATATCATTGAGAGAACCGAGCAGGTAGGTTTTTAAGTTAAGCTGCAAAAAAGAATTTTCAGCTTCCTGGTTAAATTTAGAATGTTAATCTGAAATAAGCTTTGAGTTGCGCAATTGCTTCTTGAAAATTGCGGGAAGCGGTTGACAGATATTTGTTTTCATAGTATAATTTTACAATGCAAGATTAAATTTTGCCATACGAAAGCAAAGGCCATGAAAGAACTCTCCCTGAAAGATGTGTCACTGGCAAGACCCTACAGAGTTTACTCCCTGGAAAGAGGCTTGCACCTTCTGGAGGTTCTGGCGGAAGGTGCGCCCGAAAAATCTCTTACCGAAGTGAGTCAGAAATCAGGATTTAATCTTAGCACTACCCATAGAATTCTCACTACTCTCAAGTACCGTGGTTATGTGAGGCAGAACGGTTCCACTTCTAAATACAGATTAACTTTCAAGCTTTTTGAATTGTGAAATCGCATAGTGACTGGTTTTAATCTCCGGGAAGAGGCGATGCCCATTCTAACTGATCTGGCAGAGAAAACGGGAACTTCTGCTTATTTAATTGTGTTGGATAATGATGAGGCTTTATGTCTGGAGAGAATTGATTGCCATCACAATTTTCAGGTTCTTTTTCTGAAAATCGGAGGTAGAATGCCTCTTCACATCGGAGCAGGCTCCAGAGTGCTTCTTGCTTACCTGCCTGAGATGGAGATTGAAAAAATCGTTAAGAGCAAAGGTCTTTGCCCACGAACCAAGTACTCCATTGCCAACTACCAGGCACTCGAGAAAAACTTGCAAAAAATAAGGAAACAAGGATATGCTTTAAGCTGGAAAGATGTGCACGAGGGAGCTGCAGCTCTTGGTTGTCCGGTGCGAAACTGGAAAAATGAAGTAGTCGCGGCTATCAGCATATCTGGAATGGCTGATGATTTTAGCAAGCAAAGACTTCCTCATCTGGTCCAGATGGTAAAAGATGCCTCTTGTGAGCTATCACACAGATTAAGCGCCACGGTGTAATTTTTTACTGTGATACGAGTGAAGATTTTATGGAAAGAAATCCCGTTTATAAGGCAGCACAGAACAAATTTATCCGTGCCCTGGTAATATTTGCACAGGGAACTCATAGTGCTCATTAGTCTAACTACAAAATTACGTCTATCATTGTGACAAAAAGGAGGGTGTACAATGAGTGTAAGTGCAAAAAAGGCAAAATCTCTCATTCCTTCCCCTTTTGCAAGAACGCGAAAACTTAATGAGGAGCTGTTATCTGTTCGTCCAGAAATTTGTATTGAGCGAGCCCGTCTGGTGACTATCTCGTACCAGGAAACAGAAGGTGAGCCCATGATTATTCGCAGGGCAAAAGCTCTGGCTAAAATTCTTCGCGAGATGAGTATATTTGTTCAAAAAGACCAGCTTATTGTGGGAAATCAGGCCAGCAAGCTCCGTGCCAGCCCTCTGTATCCGGAAACAGAGGCTGGATACCTGGAAAGAGAACTGGATCTTTTCTCCCGCCGAGAACAGGACCGATTAATAATTCCGCATGAGGTAAGGGAGGAGTTAGAAAGAGATATTTTCCCTTACTGGAAAGGAAAAACAACCGAGGATGTAGCACTTAAAGCTATTCCCCCGGATATTAGAGAAATATTTGAACACGAGCATCCTACCTTCTGTCCGGATATTCACCTTAAAGGAAGTATTGGTCATGTAATTGTAGATTACGAGAAGATTCTAAATTTTGGGGTAAAGGGTATGAGAGAAAAATTGGAGGAGAAACTCAAGAATCTGGATCTAACGCAGCCGGAAAATTCAGACAAGTATCATTTCTATCAGGCAGAGCTCATTGTCTGCGATGCTCTGGTGGATTGGGCTGAGCGATTCGCTCAGGAGGCAAAAAAGTTAGCTACCTTAGAACAAGACGAAGAGTGGCGAGTAGAGCTTGAGAGGATAGCGAAAATCTGTCAGTGGGTTCCTGAAAACCCTGCCAGGAACTTTCGTGAGGCAGTACAGTCATTCTGGTTTGTCCATCTTCCACTTTACATAGAGCAGAATGGATTGGCAGTTTCTCCCGGTAGGTTGGATCAGTATCTTTTCCCTTTTTACCAGGAAGATAAACAAGAAGGTAGAATAACGTCTAATCAGGCTCAAGAGCTTCTAGAGTGTTTATGGATTAAATTCACCGAGGTAATGAGAGCATACGACCACAATGATGCCAAATACTTTGCCGGTTTTTCCATATCGGAAAACGTGGTATTGGGGGGACAGACCGAAGATGGAAGGGATGCTACCAATGAGCTCTCTTACCTTTGTCTGGAAGCAGAGAAAAGTACCAAACTGTCCCAGCCCAATTTAGGAATCAGAGTGCACCACAGGACGCCGGATGATTTCCTTTTGAAAGCAGTGGAGGTTATAAGCGAGGGTCGGACTAAACCTGAGATTTTTAACGACCAGATAGGAATTACCTCCCTTACTTCTCTGGGAGTTCCTCTGGGGGATGCGAGGAATTACAGCATCTCAGGATGCGTGGAGCCTGTTCCTCCTCACTGTAATGGAATGACCAATGCGGCCATGTCCAATCTGGCCAAAGCACTGGAGCTTGCTCTCAATGATGGCAAATGCAGATTGTGTGGTAAACAGCTGGGTGAGAAGACTGGAGACCCCCGACAGTTTACCTCCTTTGAGCAGCTAATGGATGCTTACAGGATACAGGTGACCTACTATGTGGAAATGATGGCTGTCACTTTGAATATAATTGAGAAAGTTCATGCTCACATCATGCCTCTTCCTTATTTTTCTTTGGTGATTGATGATTGTGTGGAAAAAGGAAAGGACGTTACCGAGGGTGGAGCACGTTATAACTATACCGGGCCTCAAGGAGTGGGTATTGCCACTACAGCAGATTCGCTAACCGCAGTGAAAAAATTTGTATTTGATGAGAAAAAACTGAGTATGAGCGAGCTAATTGAGGCTCTGGATGAAAATTTTGAAGGAAGAGAGCCTCTCCGGCAGATGCTCATGAACGAGCCTCCTAAGTACAGTAATGACGATGATTATGCAGATGAAATCGCCAGAGAGGTGGGAGTCATCTACTGCGAGGAGGTATCCAAATACCGGAATACCCGGGGTGGCAGGTATAGACCCGGTCTTTATTCTGTATCTGCTAATGTTCCTCTGGGACTTCATGTGGGAGCCCTGCCAAATGGAAGAAAAGCTACGGCGCCTCTTTCTGATGGGATAAGTCCTGTTCATGGAACTGAGAGATGTGGACCTACAGCTATAGTTAAATCTGCTGCTAAATTAGATCATGTGCTGGTCACCAATGGGACTCAACTCAATATGAAGTTCAGTCCCAACGTATTGTCTGATGAGAAAGGAAGAAGAAATCTGGCTGATTTAATCAGAACCTTCTTTGATCTTGGAGGGTGGCACGTTCAATTCAATGTTGTTTCTGCGGATATTTTGAAAGAGGCCCAGAAGGACCCTGACAGCTATAGATGGCTTATAATCAGGGTGGCAGGATACAGCGCCTTTTTTGTGGAACTTGATAAGGCAGTCCAGGATGATATTATCGATCGAACTGAGTACCAAAGCGTTTAATTCTTAAGAAGGTTAATCCCTGATATATAAGGGATTGGGGAAAATACACAGTGCCCGAAGATAAGGAGGTGAGAAAAACTGGACAGTTGATGGAATAATTAAAATTCAAACTTTAATAATGGAGGTTAGAGTATGTCTGAAGCAAGAAAGATTTTAAAAGTTTTAATGGTGGCTTTATGTGTGGGGGCTTTGATCTGGCAATGCAGCATGGCTTTAGCAGCTGAACCACGCTATGAGTTCATAGAAGTTGATACCACCCAGTATAAGACACCTCCTCCCTGGAGAATAGGATTTGCAAATGCTTCTATTTCCAATGCCTGGCGTGTGTTCTTTTTCCAGGAGATAAAGCAAGAGTTTGCCAGGTTCCCCGAAGTGGAACTTCTGGTCACCGATGCTATGGATAGTCCATCTAAACAGGTCTCGGATGTGGAAGATCTGGTAGCAAGAGGGATAGATCTTCTCCTGATAAGCCCATGCACTGCTAAACCTCTTACGCCTATAGTAGAGCGAGTTATGGATATGGGAATACCTGTGGTTGTGGTAGACAGGGGTATTGATAGTGATAAGTACATCTCTTTTGTTCACTCCAGTCATTACGAGATGGGAAAGGCGCAGGCTACCTGGTTGGTAGAACAGCTTGGAGGAAAAGGCAATGTTGTTCTTTTAGGAGGAATTGCCGGAGCAACACCTGCTGAAGAGCGCATCGACGGAGCTATGTTTGTTTTTAACCAGTATCCTGATATAAAAGTTTTAGCCACAAGGTACTGCGATTGGTCACCAGTTAAAGGGAAACGAGAGATGGCAGACCTTCTGGTAAGATTTCCCAGGATTGATGGAGTGTGGTCTGGAAGTGCTCTGCAGGGAAGTGGAGCAGTGGAGGCCTTTGTAGATGCAAGAATACCCGTACCTCCTATTACTGGAGAGGATATGAATAGATTTTTCAAACAATGGAAGACAATGAGATTGACAGCGGTAGCTGTAAGTAACCCCGTATGGCAGGGTGCAATAGCAGCAAGGATATGTATTAGTATCCTACAGGGAGTTCCGGTCTCTCACTATATAGACGTTGGTCGTACAATTATTACTGAAAGGGAATTAGACAAGTATCTGGATGCGGAAGCTCCTGATGATTGGTTCATGGATAATTATCTTCGGAAAGAGTGGCTACCCTGACCCTGGTATGTTAATATTTTAAAGGGAGCCCCGCTCTCACTATTCGGTAATTGCAGGGACCTGAGATTTTCCAAATCTCGGGTCCCTACCAGGAGTTTTATGAGAAGCAATAATTCCGAAATAATTCTGGAGATGAGAAACATCAGTAAATCCTTTCCTGGTGTGAAGGCTCTGAGTGATGTTTCGTTGGAGTGCAAAAGAGGAGAGGTGCTCTGTTTAGTTGGGGAAAACGGTGCGGGAAAATCCACGTTAATGAAAATATTAGTGGGAGTTTATAACCAGGACGAAGGAGAAATTATATTACGGGGGAAAAAGGTAGATATTTCCAATCCCTGGGATGCCTATCGTTCGGGGATCAGCATTATTTATCAGGAATCTAACCTGGTACCCCACCTCAGCGTAGGGGAAAATGTGCTTTTGGGACACGAGCCTTCCCGCGGATTTATAATTAATCCCACCAAACTTTATAAGAGTGCAAAAACATGGCTACAAAGGCTAAACATTGACATAAATCCACGCATCCCCGTTTACAAGTTGAGCGTAGCTCAGCAACAAATGATAGCCATAGTTAAAGCTCTGTCTTTAAATGCTGATTTGGTTATCATGGATGAGCCGACTTCTTCTCTCCCTCTCCATGAAGTGGAAACTCTCTTTAATTGTATCAGGGCTTTAAAAAATGAAGGTAGAGCCATAATTTATATCTCTCACAGACTGGAGGAGGTATTCCAGATAGCAGATAGAGTTGCGGTATTGAGAGACGGAAAAAGAGTAGGTGTGCTGAGTAGAGAAGGTGCAGACAAATCTACCCTGGTACGCATGATGATAGGACGAGAGGTTGAGGAGGTTTATCCTGAAAAAGTGAAAACATTTACCGTTGACAAGGAGATTTTATCCGTAGAGAACCTGACCAGTTCTACGCTGAAGAATATAAACTTCAAACTTTACCGGGGGGAAATACTGGGAGTTGCAGGATTAATGGGGTCCGGACGCACAGCACTGGCTAAGGTGATTTTTGGAGTGGACTCTCCTCTGGATGGGGGGGATATATATTTTGATGGAAAGAGTGTAAGTCTGAAAGACCCACAGAGGGCAATAGGAGCCGGAATTGGATTTGTCAGTGAAAATCGTGGGGAAGAGGGGCTTGTATTCACTCTTTCAGTGACTAAAAACATATCTTTGCCTATCCTTGGCAAAATTTCATATTTAAAGTTCTGGTTAAATAAAAATAAAGAGAAAAAAATAGCAAGAACATTGGTAGAGGAGTTGAAAATTCGGACTCCCAGATTGAACACCCAAGTAAGTTATCTTAGTGGTGGAAATCAGCAGAAGGTGGTGCTTGCTAAGTGGTTGTCAGTTGCTCCTAAATTAATAATTTTTGATGAGCCCACTCGGGGGCTGGATATAGGTGCCAAAGCTGAGATTCATTATTTGATAAGGAAAATGGCGGAGAATGGGACTGGCGTTATTTTAATTTCTTCAGAAATACCTGAATTGATGAGTTTATCAGATCGTATACTAGTAATGAGAAAGGGACAAATTGTGGGAGAGCTGTCCTCTGAAGAAATTGCTGAACATCGGATATTATCTCTGGCAGCAGGCGAAAAGGAGGATTAGATGGAATATAAGTTATCTATGGCTGAAATAACCACTAAGAAATGGAAGTTTGATGAGGATGTAAGAAACTATTACCACCATAACTATAATGCAATTAGTGTGTGGCTGGACAAATTAGGAAACTACGGGATAAAAGAAGCTATAAGAGTATTAAAAAAATATCCTATTAAGGTATCTTCTTTAGTTTTTAGCGGTCAGTACACTCAATCTACAGAAGAGGAAAGACAAGAGAGAATTAAGGAAACTATGGAGCACATAGAAATAGCAAGTAAAATAGGGGCAGAGTTCATATGCGTTGTTCCTGGAATTCCCGCACCTGAACCAGGTATGAGTGAGAAGCTAAGCTGTGGGCTTACAAGACAGGAGGCGCAAGATACCATAGTGAAGGCTCTGAGGGCACTCTCACCTCTTGCTGAAGCGAAAGGTGTAAATTTAGCAGTAGAACCCTTACACAGGGAAAGGATGAAATTTGTATCAACCATTGAGGAAGCCCTGGAAGTTGTAAAGTTGGTAGATTCTCCTCGGGTTGGAATTTTGTTGGACACTTATCAATTGGGGTTGGAGGAAAATATCTTAAAGGATATAGAGAGTCTAAAAGATTATCTTTTTGGGGTAGATATTTCTGATCGGCCCTTTCAAACTCCAGCCAGTTTTGAAGAGTATCTTTTACCCGGTGAGGGTGCTGTTCCCCTTGCCAGGATTATTGCTGCGGTGAGAAAAATTGGCTACAAGGGATATTACAATATTGAGATTTTCTCCAAAAAAATGTGGGATTCTGATTATTTTACTCTTCTCCGGGAGTGTAAAGAAAGATTTAACTCAGTTTGGGAACAAAGTGAAAGGATGTTAAACAAACTATAGATTTATACCAGGATATATTATAAAATTTATTTTTCTAAAATAAACTGAAGTAATAGTGAAGTTTTAATGAGCTGTAGTTATGAAAGCATTAAGGAAAATAGCTGAGAGCACAATTTTTGCTTACTCCAGGAGTGAAAGGAAAGACATTTTCCAGTTTGTATTTGCCAGGTATGGAAGTTATGTAGTTCTTATTTTATTGGTAATTGTTTCAGGGATACTTCAACCTATATTTTTTCACCCCCGAAATATCTTTAACCTCCTTTTAAGGGCTTCTCCTCTTGGAATTGTAGCTGTTGGCCAATTAATAGTAGTGCTCGGAGGAGGGATTGATTTAAGTGTAGCTTCTTTGATGGCTACTACAAATATCATTGCTGCTGCTGGAATGCTTGGGAGAAATGAGCTTTGTTTACCTGTAAGTCTAATATGTTTGGGAGTTGGTGCACTGGTAGGGCTGACCAATGGAGTTTTAATTACAAAACGAGGAATTCCTCCCTTTATTATGACCCTGGGAATGATGATTTTACTCCAGGGGATAAGGTTTGTCTGGACCCGGGGTGCACCGAGAGGAACTATACCATCTCTTTTGAGATTTATCGGTACAGGCAGGATATGGATAATTCCTACAGCAGTACTTGTGTTTGGATTGGTGGCAGGAGTAGGAGCTATTATTCTTTATTACACGACTTATGGTAGACAGCTGTATGCTACAGGTGGGAACCGACAGGCGGCTAAATTATCCGGCATAAATGTGGACAAAGTTATTATCATAAGTTATGTAATCTGTGGATTTTTAGCTGCTCTGGCAGGGCTTGTTTTAACAGGTTACTTAGGTCTTGCTGATAACTGGGCTGGGAAAGGTTATGAATTGGAATCAATTGCTGCAGTAGTTGTCGGGGGTGCTTATTTGATGGGTGGGAGAGGCACAATAGAGGGCACTATTGCTGGGGTTCTCATCATGTCCATTCTTGTAAATATGGTTCTTCTTCTTAACCTGGATGTGGAACTGGGGATGATAGTACAGGGGATAGTATTAATAGGTGCGGTGGCTTTTTATAAGGTGAAAAAATTAGGTTAAGACTTATTATATTAAATATTAGAAGGAATAAAAAATGCAGGGAAAAATCGAGGTGATTGGTAAAAAGATGTTTTATTCCCTCAATTTAAAAACTCTTGAGGAAACCAAAGCGCGACAAACTGTAGCATGGCTTTTGCTTTTAGCTACAGTAGTAGCTGGTATTATAACTTCTCCCACTTTCAGCCGCTCTCATAATATTATAAATGTACTACGACAGGCCGTAGCTTTAGGACTGGTGGGCATGGGGCAAACTTTTGTAATTTTAGCTGGGGGTATTGACCTTTCAGTTGGTTCAACTATTAGCCTCACCAGCTGTCTTTCGGCAGGTATAATGGCTGGAAGAGGGGAGATGGTGATTCCAGCGATACTTATTACGTTTGCTGTGGGAATTTGCATCGGTGCGGCAAATGGCTTTGCTGTTTCTTACCTCAAAGTTCCTCCTCTCATAACTACTCTTGGGATGATGACTATAATTCAGGGAATGACACTCCTTTATACTCGTGGACCCGTAGGACGAATCACTCGTGGTTATGCTTATTTTTCAGAAGGCTATATAGGACCTGTTCCTTTCCCGGTGATTTTTTTTGCTATACTGTTTGCTTTGGGTATTTTTGTTCTAAGTAGGACTACCTTTGGGCGTCATCTATACGCCACGGGAGAAAGTGAGGATATCGCTCATCAGTCAGGGATAAAAACCCGTCTTGTAATATTTATGACCTACATTATTTGTAGTCTCTCAGCTACCTTATCCGGGCTTTTCCTGGCAAGCCGGTGTGGCTCTGGGGACCCTCTTATGGGAGTTGGTTATGACTTTGATTCAATTACCGTTGTTCTTATTGGAGGAACGACTCTTGCTGGTGGTCGGGGAGGTTTAAGTGGCACTTTAGCCGCAATATTTATTATGTCTATATTAAACAATATACTAAATTTGTTAGGCGTATTTGCCTTCTGGCAATGGATAGTAAAGGGTTTAATTTTAATTATAGCATTATCTACTTACCGTATAAAGTATTAACTTTAAAAGGAGAGTTGATGAGTATAGAAGTCCCTGTAAAAATGAAGGCTGCGGTAGTGTACGGGCCAAAAGATATGCGTGTGGAAGAGGTAGATGTGCCTGAGATTAACTCAAGAGAAGTGCTTATTAATGTGAAGTACTGTGGCATTTGCGGGACAGACCTGCATATTCGTAATGGAATATATTCATCAGAGTATTTTCCCTTAATCGCCGGGCATGAATTTACGGGAGAGGTAGTGGAAGTAGGTAATGAGGTAAAAAATCTCAAGGTAGGAGATAGGGTAACTGTGGACGAGAATATCGGATGTGGAGTTTGCTATTTTTGTAAGCATAACCAAAAACTCATGTGTGAGAAGATAAATCAGATAGGTATCCATAGCAATGGGGCTTTTGCTGAATATGTTAAAGCTCCTGCAGACCTTGTTTTTAAACTACCTGAAAATATATCCCATAAGGATGGCACCTTTATCGAACCTTTGACCTGTATTATTCATGCAAATGAGAGAATGAATATCCAGCTTGGGAGTAGCATAGCCATTATTGGTGCAGGTCCAATAGGGCTTATTCACCTGCAAATAGCCAACTTGCGAGGGGCGTGCCCGGTGATTATAAGCGAGGTAAATGAGCACAGGTTAGAAGTAGCTCAAAAACTGGGAGCAGATTTCGTGGTGGATGCCAAAGATAAAGATTTAGCACTTGAAATTAGGAGAATAACTTATAACAGAGGTGTGGATTTTGTAGTGGAGGCAGCTGGGAACCCTTTAACGTATCAACAAGCTATGGAAATTGTTAGACCGGGGGGAGAAATTCTTGCCTTTGGGCTTTGCTCTGCAAAGGATACCTTTCCTCTAAGCCCCTTTAAAGTTACGATTAGTGAGTTAAGAATTAGTGGTTCTGTTGCAGGTAGTTATGCCACCTGGTTGCAGGCAATAGCTTTACTTTCCTACCATAGATTTGACCCTGCCCCCTTAATTTCCCGGGTAGTGTCTTTAGATGAGTTACCAAAAACTTTTGAGGAGATAGAAAAAAATCAGAATTTATTGAAGGTGCTGGTGGCTGTTAGTGGCGATTGAGGTGTTTTTGTAAGTTTACCAGATGATTAAAGACTGACTTAATTTATAGGAGCCGCCTATGAGAGCAGCTGTTTGGTATGGTAAGAATGATTTAAGAACGGAGGAGCGAGAAAAACCCTCTCTTGAAGACGGGGAGGTATTAATAAAGGTCAAAGCTTGCGGCATCTGCGGAACCGATTTAATGATTTGCAATGAAAAATTTCCTCGCTCTCACCCTCCCCTTATCCCTGGCCATGAGTTCTCTGGAGAAATCGTTGAAATTAAAGATGTTTCATCTAACCTGAAGGTAGGAGATAGGGTGGTGGCGAATCCCTTGTTTTTTTGTGGTAGATGTGTTGCTTGTAAGATGGGTTTTACGAATGCCTGTCCAAAACTTGGGCTAATAGGAGTTGACATAGATGGTGCTTTTGCCGAATATGTTAAAGCATCCCGGGATAAGGTATACAAAATACCATCTCGTTTTCCTTTTCAAAATGCAGCTCTAGTTGAACCTGTAGCGGTAGCCTATCATGCAGTAAGAATCTCAGGTTGCAAGGTTGGTGATTTTGTAGTGGTTTTAGGAGCAGGCCCAATTGGAATGCTGGTTGCTATGATTGCAAAAATAGCCGGGGCCTCAGAGGTTGTTTTGATAGAGGTGGCAAAATATCGTCTTGAGCTTACCAAAAAATTGGGTTTTTCCACAATTGATGCTTCAGGTGGTAATGTGGTGGAAAAAATTCATGAAATGACCGAAGGTAAGGGTGCAGATTTAGTCTTTGATACCGCAGCTGTTTCTCAAACAGCGGCTCAGTTTATTTCTTTGATTAGACCTCAAGGTAAAATAATTATTCTTGGTCTTTACAAGCAACCTGAAAAAGTTGACCTTTTTAATATAGTTATTAAAGAAGGACATATTCTGGGCTCAAGAGTTTATACGGAAACGGATTTTGAAAAAGCTGCTGATTTGGTAACATCAGGCAAGATTAAAATGGAGCCTTTGATTACCCACCACTTAACATTAGAAGAGGCTAATAAAGGTGTAAGGCTTCTGGAGCAAGGGAAAGATGTGATGAAAGTGGTGTTATTTCCTTAAAAATGAGTTTTGTGTGAAATTTATTGAAAAGATGAGGATATTGTGCCTGATAAAGAATTGAAAGGACTTATATTTGATATCCAGAGATACTCAATCCATGATGGTCCTGGGATTCGTAC
>JACUUP010000030.1 GCA_014859225.1 Candidatus Aerophobota bacterium | reverse complement strand
TCTTAAAGAATACAGGGCTAATGTCATATATATGCTGTATAATGAGGATATTGATTCTGAATCAGCTAATATAGCTTTAGCTACAGAAAACCCTGATGAAGTTAACACCCTCCTAAGTGTTATAAACAATAGAGGCTATAACTACAAGGTGGTATACAGAGGTTCAGATACCGAAGAGGTGGAGCGCATTATTGGGCTTAAACTGGTGGAAAAGTTCTTTTTGCGACTGCGGAAGCTGGTCAGTGACCGTGATGTAAAACAGCTTATGGCTATCGTTGATTCTTCAAGAAAACTTTACTCTGAACTTGTAAATTTTTATTCTGAGGTGGGAAATCATCCAGAAAAGGGGGATGTTTTCTCAAACGTTTTAGCTTTTGCCTCAACCTCTATTGTCAGGCTGGGAAAAAATTTCAAAGCGAAACAGCTTACCCCTTTGCAATTTAACACTACCCGGATTTTAACCTTCTGCCTTCCCACAGGAGGAAATATATTTGTTTTCCAGCATGATGATGAGTTTACCATGTTTGATGCCGGATACGGATTATACTACGAGGATTTTAAAAGTCTTCTTGTGAGTAAAAGAATAAACCCCTCCAGGGTTAAACGAATATTTGTATCTCACGCTGATGCAGACCATATAGGGTGCGCTGGATACTTTTCCGAGGAGTTTGGTGCACAGGTTTTTATACATCCTGATTGTAAAGGAGTAATGGATAAAGAAAATAGGGGTTACGGTGCTAATACTCAACTGTCAAGACTTAACAAACATTTTACTATGCTGGTAAACAGATTTACACAATGCAAGTATCCGAAAAATATGAACTTTTTCCCCACCGAACCTTTAAGTAAAATTGGGGTCTTTAATATAATACATACTTTCCGGGTGGGCAGTTTAAAATTCGAAGTTCTGGAAAGCCAGGGAGGACATGTTCCCGGGCAGGTCTTTTTTCTTAACAGGGAGCATGGTTTAATTTTTACATCTGATTACCTTATAAACGTTGAAAGTCTCTCTGATGAGGAAAGAGAATATTTGAAATTACCAAGATACCTTATGACCAGTACAAACACCAATAGTCAACTATTCAGAGAAGAATCAAAGCATCTCATAGAGGTTATCTTTTCTTTAAACAAAAAACTGAAAGAAAAGAAAAGTTCAGTAATAATTTTCCCTGGTCACGGGAACTACTACTCTTACCAGGAGCAGTTTTCTATTTGTTAAAGTGCGGGAGGTTTAGATGAAACCAAGAGAAAGACTCTTAAGAGCTTTAAGTCATGACGAACCGGACAGAGTCCCGGTAGATATTGGCTCCTCTGTCACCTCCATTCATATAGATACTTATGTAAGGTTAAAAAAATACCTGGGTATAAATAAAACAAAGCCCCGAATACTACATAATATGCAGCAGGTAGTGGTGGTGGATGAGCCTGTTTTGAGAAGATTTTCTGTTGATACAAGACACATAAGTGTAAGCTCTGCCAGAGGATGGCAAAAGCTTGAAGATGGAAGATATGTGGATGAGTGGGGCATAAAATGGACAAAACCCGAAGGCAGCCATTATTACGATATGTGTGAGCACCCGTTGGCGCAGGCTACCTTAGAGGATCTTGATAGGTACCGATGGCCGGATCCATATAACCCTCGCAGAGTGGAAGGTTTAAGAGAGAAGGCCGAGGATTTGTACAATAATACTGATTATACTATAGTTTTAAGTGGATTTGGGGAGTGCTTATTTGGTTTTCCTGCTTATCTTAGAGGATATGCCCAGTTTTACATGGATCTTATATCTAACAAGAGGTTTGTAAACGCTTTCTTAGACATGCTTCTTGATTATGAGTTGAGGCTAATGCAAAATACTTTAAAGGAGGTGGGAAAATATGTACATGTGGTGAGGGTATCTGATGATTTTGGAACGGAAAAAGGTTCCATTATTTCCCCTTCCCTTTACAGAGAAATTATTAAGCCAAGACAAAAAAAGCTTTACCAGTTTATTAAAGAGAACTCGGGAGCAAAGATTCTTCTTCACTCCTGTGGCTCAATATACGATTTTATACCTGACCTTATACAGATTGGAGTGGATGCTATAAATCCGGTCCAGGTCAGTGCGAAAAATATGGATACCAGAAAGCTAAAAAAGGAGTTTGGGGACAGAATAACCTTCTGGGGAGGGGGGTGTGATACACAAAGGATTCTTCCCTTTGGCACAGTAAGAGAGGTGAAAGAAGAGGTGAAAAGAAGAATCAAGGACCTTGCGCCTGGAGGAGGATTTGTATTTACTCCGGTTCATAACATTCAATATGATGTTTCTCCTGAAAAAATCTGTGCATTGTATGATATGGCAATAGAGTTTGGCAGGTATCCGATTGATAAAAATACAAAATAATGTTAATCTCTGACTGGGGGTGGGGACAGCCGTTTTGTTATGATGCAGAAGCACTGGCTGTTCTCTTTATTTATTTCTGTTGATTTGTGTGTGATTGGAAAAATTTGTTTACACCTTTTATCATTTATCTATTTGTTAATCCTAGCTTTTAATTTAGATTTGTTAACTAAATTACTGCAAATTCATCTATTTATGTCTTGACATAAAATAGGAATTTAGTGAAAATGAATAAAAGTGGAAAAAAGTAATTTAAGATGAAATTGCCATGAAGAAAATTACTTCCGAAATTGGAAAAGCTATCAGGAGAATTAGATTAGAAAAAGGAATGACGGTAAAACAACTTGCCCAGAGTACCAATTTGAGCGCCAGTCTCATTTCTCAAGTAGAAAGGGGTTTAATTACGCCCTCCATTCCCACACTGGTAAAGGTTTCCAATGCAGTTGGGGTTCCGCTGGTTTCTTTTTTTCTGGGGACTGAAAAGAATCCTGTTATTCAAAAACATCAAAGAAAAAAGCTTTTTTTATCCTCGGCAGGAGTGGCGTTTGAATTACTCTCACCCATCGAGAGTAGAAAAATAGAGTTTCTTCTTATTGAGATAGAGGGAAAAGATGGCGATTATGAACTGGTTTCTTATTCGGGTGAAAAGTGTGGGTACGTGATTGAGGGCAAGATGAAGGTTATTCTGGGTGAGAGAGATTATTATTTAAATCAAGGGGACAGTATTTATTTTGAAAGCACCATTCCTCATAGATTTAAGAGCGCTGATGGAAAAAGGAGTGTTTCTATATGGGCCATAACTCCACCCTCGTTCTAAAGTAAACTGAACGTGCTCACAGGTTAAACACTGCATAGAAACAGAAAAGCAAAACCATAAATATTTTCTCAAGGTGAGTAACATGTCATACTCAATTATTAGCGTAGATGAGAAAAAATGTGTAAACTGCAGGATGTGTGAGATTGTCTGTTCTTTATCCAGGGAAGGAAAGGTAAACCCGCACTTGAGTAGAATCAAGGTATACAGTTTCTCCTCTCATACGGATGTTCCGGTGGTATGCAGACAATGCGCTGATGCACCCTGCAAAGAAGCCTGTGATTATGATGCTATTTCCCGTCGCTCAGACAATGCTGTGGTAGTTAGCTCTGAGAGGTGTACAGGTTGCGGATTATGTGTGGATGCCTGCCCTTTTGGAGCTGTATTTTTGCATCCACAGACGAATCTTGCTCTAATGTGTGATTTATGTGCAGGAGAGCCTGTGTGTGTGAAGTACTGCCCGGTGAGCTGTCTTAATTTTATCCCCTGGGAAAAATCCATTGAAGCTAAGGAAGGCTCAGAGAAAGCACTTTATGAGAAATTTGCCATAAAGGAGTAAGATGATGACCAGATATGGCGGGTATTATGGAAAACTTTTGAGAGTCAATCTTACCACCGGAAAAATAAAAGAAGAAAGCCTACCTGAAGGTTTAGCTGAAAATTACATAGGAGGAAGGGGTATATCTTCCAAACTCCTTATGGATGAGATAGAGGCGGGCATTGACCCTTTAGGCTCAGAGAACAAGATTATCTTTATTACCGGCCCTCTTACCGGCACGGTGGTTCCGACCACCTCGCGTCTTTGTATTTCAGCTAAATCTCCCCTCACCAATCTTATAGGATGCGGGTTTAGTGGGGGGTATTTTGGTCCCGAATTGAAATTTTGTGGATGGGACGGAATAGTCATAGAGGGAAAATCAGATAAACCAGTTTACATAAAGGTTAATGATGATAAGGTGCAGATAGAAGATGCCACTCATCTTTGGGGAAAAGATACTTTTGAAACGGAAGATGTAATTAAGAAGGAGCTTGGTGACAAAAGAGTGCAGGTAGCCTGCATAGGACAGGCAGGTGAAAATCAGGTTCGTTTTGCCTGCGTGGTTCACGACGGACACTTTCTCGTGGGAAGAAGAGGTATGGGGGCGGTTATGGGCTCCAAGAATCTTAAGGCACTTGTGGTAAAGGGAACAAAGGGGATACATGTAGCCTCTTCTCCAGATAAGATATGGCAGGTTTATGATGAAATACTGGATATCATGGCTAAAAACCCGGTTGTAGAAATTTTCCATGACCACGGAACTGCAAGCTCTGTTGCTTTAGTTAATGAACTTGGTTTCATGCCCACCAGAAACTTCCAGTCAGGTTTTTTTGAGAAAATATCAACTGTGGATGAGAAAGCTTATTTTGAACTTTCTTTAAAACCTTTTTCCTGCTGGGGCTGCCCCGTATACTGCAGACGATATCTCAAGGGTAAAAAAGTAACCTTTTCTCGTCCTGAGCATCAAACTACATTTGCCTTAGGCTCACTTCTGGAAAATGCAGATACCGAAGAGGTTATCAGGGCTAACCTTCTTTGTAATAGGTTGGGTCTTGATAGTATCTCCACAGGAGGAACTATTGCCTTTGCTATGGAATGCTACCAGAGAAAAATTCTCAGTCAGAAAGATACAGATGGACTTGCACTTACCTGGGGAAACTCTCAGGTAATTAACGAACTCATTGAAATGATTGCCCTCAGAAAAGGCTTTGGAGACATCCTGGCTGAGGGCTCTCTCAGAGCGGCGCAAAAAATAGGTCGGGACTCAGAAAAATATGCCATGCAGGTTAAAGGGCTGGAAGTTCCAGGATATGACCCGAGAGGAGCGAAAGGCATTGGTTTAAATTACGCAACAGCTCCCCGGGGAGCAGACCATAATGACGGCTGGACTATTGCCGAGGAGCTTTATGTAGAAGGAGTGGACAGGTTAACTTTAGAAGGTAAGGGTAAGCTAACCATGGAGATTCAGGATAAATCAAAAGCTATAGATTCTGCCATATTTTGCATGTTTGCTCTGGATTTTGGGTATACACTGGACTTTATTTCCACCAGCATAACAGCCATAACTGGAATGAAAATGAGCCCCGAGAAAATTTTAAAGATAGGGGAAAGAATCTCCAATCTGGAAAGACTTTTTGCCCTGCGGGAAGGCTATAGAGGAAAAAAAGATGATACTATGCCCTCCAGATTTATCCAGGAGGAGTTACCTCTGGGTGCTTCTAAGGGTCAAAGGCTGGATTTAGAAACACTGCTAAGAGATTATTACAGACAAAGAGGCTGGGATGAGAAGGGGTTTCCCACAGAAAGGAAGTTAAAAGAGCTGGGTTTGGAAAGCTACTTTTATCTTGTGAAAAGTGGAAGATAAAGCAAATTTAAAAAAGATAAGGAGGAACGGGTTATGAAAGATATCCGTGGCAGAATTAGATATCTTATGACCCCCGGGCCGGTGGAAATTTCACCAAGAACCTTACAAGCTTTATCCTTGCCGGTTACTCATCACTACTCTCCTGAATTTATTGAACTTTTCCAGGGAACTGTGGGAAAACTTAAGAGAATATTTCAAACAGCAAAAGACCTTATAATTATGCAGGGCGAAGCGGTGGTAGGATTAGAAGCCGCAGTGGCTAATATCTTAAATCCGGGAGACAGGGTTCTTGTCCTGGATAATGGACCCTATGGTGCCTGGTTTGGTATTTATGTGGAGAATCACGGCGGGGAAGTGGTTAGATTAAAAGAAGAGTATACCCGGGCTATTGACCCTGATAAAGTGAAAGAGAGGCTAAAAGAAGAAAAAAATATAAAAGCGCTAACTTTAGTTCACATGGATACGCCGGTGGGAATAACAAACCCGGTAAAAGAGATTTGCCAGTTAGCAAAAGAATATGAGGTTATAACCATTGTTGATTCTGTTGCCGCTTTAGGAGGGATGGAGATTAAACCCGATGAGTGGGGAATTGATATTTGTATATGTGGCTCACAAAAGTGCCTGTCCTGTCCGCCTGCTCTTGCTCCTATTTCTGTGAGTCAGGATGCCTGGGAAGCCATGGAAAAAAAGAAAAAACCTTTGCGTAACAGTTATCTTAGTATGTTGGATTACCGGGAAACCTGTGTAAAAAATAAAACTTTTCCTTTTACTCCCTTTGTTTCTGAGGTGTATGCTCTTGATGAGTCTGTGAGTGAAATTCTGGAGGAAGGCCTGGAGAATGTTTTTATCAGACACAAAAAAGTGGCCCGGGCTATACGAGATGCAGTTGAGGCTATAGGTCTTAAGCTGTGGCCCGAATCAAAAGAAATTGCTTCGGACACTGTAACTGCTATAAAAGTCCCACAAGGAATAGATGAGGAGAAATTGAGGCATCTTATGGCGAAAGACTATGGCGTGCTTATTGCAGGTGAGGTTCCCGGGCTAAAGGGAGAAATTTTTCGGATAGGTCATATGGGCTACAGTGCTCGCCTGGATAATGCTCTGGTGACTATTGCCGCCCTGGAGAAAACCCTGCAAAAGCTGAGGTTTCCAGTTACAATCGGAGTCGGTGTGGGAGAGGTCTTAAAGTACTTTTAAGAAAGAGCAAGGAGAGGTATATGCCAGATTTGAGTGTAGATTTTGCTGGTCTTAAACTGAAAAATCCCTTTGTGGTGGCATCCTCTGAGCTCACTAACACACTGGAGAAAATCAAGAGGGCAGAAAAGTTCGGGGCAAGCGCAGTAAGCACAAAACTTTGCTTTTTAAAAGTCCCCTTTTTCGCCAAACCTTATCATATTGTAGAAAAAAGAGCAGGTTTTTTTTCTCCCTCCGGAGATAGACTCAGCGTAGAAGATGCTCAAAAATTGATAGATGAGGCTAAACGAAAAACCAGCCTTATTATAATTGCCAATATGATGGGACCGGGAGGTGAACTTAACGGATGGGCTAATTTAGCTAAGAAGCTGGAGGATGCAGGAGCGGACATGATTGAGATGAATATGTCCTGTCCTAATATTGGTCTTATGGCTAAACAGCTGGG
The DNA here is from genome assembly GCA_014859225.1 of Candidatus Aerophobota bacterium. Taxonomy (GTDB): domain Bacteria; phylum Aerophobota; class Aerophobia; order Aerophobales; family B3-G15; genus Kmv34. The sequence continues at coordinate 6,704 of JACUUP010000030.1, read as the reverse complement.
TATACACGCATCACCTGAGCTGGGAGCGGCTCTTGGACAAAATCCTGACCTTTCCCGAGAAGTTACTCGTGCTGTAGCCCGGGCAGTAAACATTCCAGTTATGGCTAAAATGACCCCGGAGGCTAATACCCCCATAGTAGCTCAGGAATGTAGCCGGGGAGGAGCAGCGGCGATATCGGCAATTAATTGTCCCCAGTCTTTGCCCGGTGTGGATATTTATAATGAAGGGCGACCCATCTATCCCAATGCTAAAAATCAGTCCTTTGCCGGACTCTGCGGTCCCTGGATTAGACCACTTGCTTACAGACATATAGCTCAGATTAGAATGCGTCTACCCGATATCCCCATTGCCGGAGGGGGTGGTCTTACAACCTGGCGCCATGCGGTAGAGATGATTATGTATGGAGCTACGGTGCCTACATTTTGCACACTTTTTTACCTTAAAGGATTTGAGGTTATCCCGGAAATAGAGAAAAAGCTTACCCGGTATATGGATGAGATGGGCTATTTGACCCTAAATGATTTCAGAGGAATAGCCTTGAGGTATATCGTTTCTCCGGAAAAAGTTGAATATTTAAATATGATTCCTGAAGTTAATTTAGAAAAATGCAACGGATGTGGGATATGCACCCGAATTGGTCACTGTCTGGTTATAAATCTGGTTGATGGTAAAGCTCAAGTGGTACGAGAGAAGGAGTGCTACGGATGTGGGGTATGTTACTGGATGTGTCCACGAGATGCCATTTCAATGCTCAACAAGGAAACAGGAGAAAAGGTAAAACTACCCGGCTGGTAGCAACAGATAAAAAATGAAAGGTAGGAGATAAAAATGGCCTACAAGGACTTGCGAGAATATTTGCAGGCTCTTACCAGTAAAGGTTTAATGAAGTGGGTGGAAAAAGAGGTGGACAAAGATTGGGAGATAACCTGTATTGCTCGCAAGGTTTTTCAGCGGGAGCCGGATAAAAGATTTGCTCTGGGATTTAAAAAGATAAAGGGGCACTCCGGCTCTGTAGTGGTGGGAACAGTTGCCGCCTCAAGAGGAGTTTATGCTACTTCTCTCCAGATAAGTCCCGAGGTTGAGGAGGTTATAGCTCGGTGGGATAAGGCTTTAACCTATCCTCAGGAGCCAAAAATCTCCAACCATGGAGTATGCCAGGAAGTGGTAAGAGAAGGTAAAGACGTAAATTTAAACTGGTTTCCCATCCCCACCTGGACTCCAGATAAGGACCCTGGTCCTTATATTACTGCTCCCTGCATGATTACCAGGGACCTAAAAAGCGGGATAAGAAATGTAGGGATTTACAGAATGCAGGTTAAAGGTGCTAACAGAACCGGGGTGCTCTGGGACCTTCCCAGCCAGCACGCTGCTATCCATTTTGCTAAATACGAAGCTGAAAAAATTCCCATGCCAGTAGCTGTAGCTATAGGGGTGGACCCCTGCATTTTAATGGCTGCTGCAGCTAAGGTTCCTCTTGGGGTAGATGAGCTGGCTGTAGCTGGAGGATTGAGGGGAGAGCCTGTTTCTCTGGTAAAGTGCAAGAGTATAGATTTAGAAGTTCCGGCAACAGCAGAAATTATCCTTGAGGGAGAGATTTTGCCCGGGGAAAAGGGGATAGAAGGACCTTTTGGAGAGTATACAGGCTATATGGGAGGTCCTTATGAGCTTCCCTTATTTCATATTAAATGTATCACCCATAGAAAGGACCCTATTTATCAGGCTCTGCACAGTCAAATGCCTCCCAGTGAGAGTTCTCTTTTGCGTCAGATTGCAGAGGAGGCTAATGTGTACAAACATCTGGTGCATCAATTGAAGATTCCTGGCGTCATTGATGTGCACCTGCCTGAGGCAGGAGGAAGTTATGCTATTTTATGGATAAGAATGAAAACCGCCTATCCAGGTCATGCTCAACAGGTTCTTTGTGCAGCATGGACTCATCATCCCACTCTTGCCAAATGGATTGTGGTTACTGATGAGGATATTGATATACGAGATGCTTTCATTCGCGAATGGGTTCTTAGCTGGAGGGTTGAGCCATCTAAGGACATCCATATTTTTCCCGGCACATCCTCACTTCTCCTTGACCCATCTGTTGCCCCTCCAGATGTTCCTTTGTGGGAAAGACCTCTTTCCTCCAAGGTTTTAATTAATGCTACCAGGAAGTGGAAGTATCCAGAGATAGCTTTACCTCCTTCCAAGTATTTACATAAAGTGGAAAAACAGTGGGAAGAGTATGGATTATGAGGCTGAAGGAATAAAACAATGAAAAATTACATTTTTCGCAAAGCAGGGATAGTTGGGGCAGGGGTTATGGGGAGCGGGATTGCCCAGGTATTTGCCCAGGAAGGATTTTTAGTAATACTTAATGATTTAGATGAGGATATTTTAAATAAAGCAAAAGAGAGGATAAAAACTAATTTGTTTCTTTTGCACGAGGAGGGAATGTTATCCGGGGAAAGATTAAAAAAGGCGCTCCAGAATCTAAGCTTTTCCAGCAAGCTAAGCCGGCTAAAGGATGTAGATATAATAATAGAGGCTATACCGGAAAAAATAGAGCTAAAGAGAGCTCTATTTCAAAAATTGGACGAGATGTTTTCTTCTGAGGTGATTTTAGCCACCAATACTTCAGGAATCAGCATAAGCCTCATAGCTTCGGTCACTGAAAACCCGCAGCGAGTAATAGGGATGCACTGGTGGAATCCTCCCTATATCATTCCAGTTGTAGAGGTAATTAAAGGGGAAAAGACAGGCACCGACATTGTGGAAGCTGTTTGCCAGCTGGTAGTTAAGTTAAATAAAAAACCTGTTCTGGTAAAAAAAGATATACCGGGTTTTTTAGGAAATAGGATGCAGTATGCCTTGATGCGTGAGGCAGTTCACCTTCTGGAAGAGAATGTAGCCAGCGCAGAAGATATTGATACTATGGTAAAAGCGGGTTTTGGTTTTAAATTTCCCGTAATTGGACCTCTGGAGACCATTGATATGGCAGGAATGGACATTTTTTACAATGTTTCTAAGTATCTTTACAAAGAGCTTGATGCCTCCCCCCAGCCCCAGAAACTGGTTGAGGATAAGGTAGACAGGGAAAAGTTGGGTATGAAAAGCGGGGAGGGATTTTACAGCTACAAAAGCATTGATTCTCTCAAGTTAAATCAGGAAAGAGTCAAAAAGTATGTCAGGCTGTTAAAAGAGCTTGGCTATTGCAGACAGGATAAGGAGGTGTGAAAATATGAAGTCTTTTACCACGTTAATTAAAGGAGCAAGATTAGTCGTAGAGGAGTGCATGAGGATTGAACCCGGCAGCACCGTTCTTATTATAAGCGATTTTACCCATCTACCAGAAGCTCAGGCTTTAAGCGGTGCCTGCTGGGCGGTGGGAGCAAGTCCAGTTATTGCTGATGTAACTTGTCAGGTAATAGCTGCCTCGGTTTCCATGAAGGCTCCCATGGAGCCTCCGTCCAATTTACGTGCAGCTATGCTTAACTCTGATGTCATCTTGATTACTGCTGTTATGGAATGGGCAAATCGTTTTGCCCATGTTGACCCTGTTCGCCAGAGCTGCGAAAGAGGAGCTAAGATTGCCTCGGTTGAGGAAGGGATGGATAGATGGGATTTAACCCCGGATGATATTCAGGCCACGCTAAAAAGAACGGAGAAAATTATTAATGCCATGCAGGGAGCAAAAAATGTGCATATCAGCTCACCTTCCGGAGCAGATGTAACCCTTTGCTTGGAAGGAAGACCCGCTCTCAAGGTTGTTCCGGTGAAGGGAAAAGGAGATATGATGGGCCCTGTGCCTCTCTGGGGAGAGGTAGCCTATGCGCCGCTGGAAACTAAAACAGAAGGTAAAATAGTTTTTGATGGAATTATGCTTGGAGTAGGAGTTCCTGGCTCTTTAAGAAATCCTATAGAGCTTACTGTTAAAGCGGGAAGAGCGGTTCAGATTCAGGGAGGGGAGGAAGCTGAAAGACTAAAGAAGGTGGTTGATGAATCGGATGAGAATGCAGATATTATTGGAGAGTTTGCTTTAGGGACAAGTGAAAAGGAAAGCTATGGGTCTCCCTCTGAGAAAGGAATGCTGGGAACAGCTCATTTTGCTTTAGGGGATAACTCTCACTGCTACCCGGGAGGACAAAATGTAAGCAAGCTCCATTTAGATGGTTCACTAAGGGATATAACAGTAAGGGTTGATGGGAAAATAATTATGGATAAGGGCAAACTGCTTGCATAGGAGAGACAAAGATGCAGATTAAGGTAGTTTCTGTAGGTGAAGGGGAAAGAATTGACCTTGGCAGGGGCAGCTGGAGTTCTCATTTATTAAATAAAAATACTGTGCACTCAAAAAAGGTGATGCTGGGATTGTCAACTTTTACTCCGGGCAGCGATACTCCTCAAAAAATTCATACAGAAGAAGAGCTTTGTTTTGTAATAAAGGGAAAAGGCAGCATTACTGTGGAGGGAAAAGAAATTAGCTATGAGGCTCCCTCGGCTATTTATATTCCTCCCGGTGCTCCTCACGGGGTAAAAAATACAGGGGATGTGGATGTTGTTATGGTTTATGTTTTTTCTCATCCAGAGTATCCTCCTACCAAGGATTGGAAAGGGAAGAAAAATGCCTGAGAGTTCTAAGTTTTACCCGGGAAACCTTTTACGGGTCAATTTAACCGATAAATCCTTCCGTAAAGAGAAGGTAGACCAGGAAGTTTTGCGCTCCTTCATCGGGGGAAGAGGATTAGGAGCTTATCTTCTTTACCGGGAAGTGGATGAGAGAGTGGCTCCTTTAAGTTTTGAAAATAAATTAATTTTTACTACCGGACCCTTAGTAGGAACAATCTCTCCTTGCAGTGGAAGATTTTGCGTGAGCACCAAATCACCCGAGACGGGGGTTTACCTTTTTTCTCTTTGTTCGGGAAGATTTGGTCAGATAATGCGAAAATGTGGATATGACGTTTTGATAGTGGAAGGAAAATCTTCTCATCCAGTGTATCTATACATAGATGAGGAAAAAGTAGTTATGGAGGATGCTAACTTTTTATGGGGTCTTGACACGGAAAAAACTGAGCAAGAGCTTCACCGGATACTTTCCGGGGGAAAAAGATTATCTGTTGCCTGCATTGGCCCTGCAGGGGAGAAGATGCTTCGCATCTCCTGTATCATAAGTGAAAGAAGAGCTGCCGGAAGGGGGGGAGCCGGAGCGGTAATGGGCTCCAAGAATCTTAAAGCGGTGGTTGTAGCATCAGAAAAAGGTCAGGTTGCCGTCTATGATGAAATTGCATTTAAAAAGATAGTAAAAAAAACACGCCAGCTTATAGAAAATAACTCTTTTTTAACCGAAGGCATTTCCACTTTCGGAACTTCTGTCTCGGTAAATCTTACCAGCTCCTTTGGAGTTTTCCCGGTGCGTAACTGGCAAAAAGGAAATTTAGAAGGGATTGATGCTATTAGCCCTCAGGCAATGAAGAAAAATTTTACACTCAAAGATAAGGCGTGTCCTAACTGTCCTGTTGCCTGTTCAAAAATTACTGCTGTTTCCTCGGGATTTTTCTCAGGTGCTAAAACAGAAGGACCTGAGTATGAAACAGTTTATGCTTTTGGCGGTGCCTGTGAGAATATTAGCATGGAGTCTATCATCTATGCAGATATGTTTTGCGATAAGATGGGTATTGATACTATAGCTGGAGGGGTGAGCATTGCTTTTGCCATGGAATCCTTTGAGAAGGGAACTCTTACGCTGAAGGATACAGATAAGCTTGAGCTTTGTTTTGGCAATTATAAGGTTATTCCGCAGATACTGGAAAAAATGGTTAAAAAAGAAGGGCCAGGGGCACTTTTATGTGATGGTGTGAAGGAGGCGGCAGCAAAAATTGGTCAGGGGACTGAAAGATTTGCCATGCATGCGAAGGGTATGGAGCTTGGAGGCTATGACCCGAGGGGAATCAAAGCTCAGGCTCTCGTTCTTGCCTGTGGTCCGCGCGGCGGTTGCCATCATGCGGGAGGATATGTAATCGCAGCAGAACTTACCAGTGGCAGGTATGACAGGATGCAGGCACAAGGAAAAGGGCCTCTCGTCCGGCAGGCGCGCGACCTGCGGGCGGTGATGGATTCTGCTATATACTGTGCATTTTTAGCCTCTGCTTTTGGATTGGATGTTGCCTCTGAGCTTCTTAGCGCATCAGTTGGATGGGATGTGGATGAGAAAGAGCTTATTTACGCAGGTGAGAGGATAAGCAACCTGGAGAGGCTTTACAATGTGCGTGAGGGTCTACGGCGTGAAGATGATACTCTTCCCCTCAGACTTTTGCAGGAGGCTCTTCCCGATGGTCCTTCCAGGGGAGAGATTTTAGGAAAAGATTTTAGCTTGATGCTGGATGAGTTTTACAGCGTTTGTGGCTGGGGTGTGCACACGGGCATCCCCTCCCGGGAGAAGATTCATCAGCTGAGGATAGATACATTTGTCAGCACGTAGAACATAGCCGCCACCGTTGGAGAACACCGAAGTAGAGGGCAGCAATTCATTTGTCAGAGCTCTCGTATAATAGAAGAGGAGGTGATGAAAATATATACGAGCTCAAGAATGTGAAATGAGAACATCAGGCTGTGTTATGCCTGAAAAAAAGGAGGAAGTATAAATGAGAAAACTTTTAACGTTATTGACGGTAAGTTTGTTTGCAGTGGGACTATTAGCTTCTCCCCTGCTTGCTCT
>JACUUP010000205.1 GCA_014859225.1 Candidatus Aerophobota bacterium | reverse complement strand
GAGCAGTGTAGCTGGCCTCATCAGAATGATAAAGAAAAAGCTACGCAGAAAGCACAAGAGATTATTGAGGCCACCGTAGAAAAATTAAAGTTAAATAAGCCTCTTACATCACCTACCTTTCCTATCACCAGAAGAGCACTTGTAGTTGGAGGGGGAATAGCCGGAATTCAGGCCTCCTTAGATATCGCTGATAGTGGCTATGAGGTTATTTTAGTGGAAAAGGACCAGTCAATTGGGGGACATATGCTCAAGCTCTCAGAGACGTTCCCTACACTTGATTGTCCTCAGTGCATTGCTACTCCCAAGATGGTACAGATTGCCCAGCATCCAAAAATAAAGCTTCATACTTTTTCCGAGGTGGAGGAGGTTTCAGGTTATGTGGGAAATTTTAAAGTAAAAATTAAAAAAAAGGCTACCTTTGTTGACTGGGATAAGTGCACAGGTTGTGGAATTTGTATGGAAAAATGCCCCAGAAAAATTATCTCAGAATTTGACGAAGGCTTAGCCGAAAGAAAAGCCATTTATACGCTGTTTCCCCAGGCTGTTCCCAATAAACCAGTAATTGATGGCAAAACCTGTCTCTATTTTACTAAGGGAAGGTGCAGAATTTGCGAGAAAAATTGTTCAGTAAACGCTATTAATTTTGAACAAAAAGAATCTTTTGTGGAAGAGGATGTAGGAGCAATTATTGTAGCTACAGGTTATGAGCTTATGGATAAAAGAAAAATTGCTGAATACGGGTATGGCAAATATGAGGATGTCATTGATAGTTTACAGATGGAAAGACTGCTTGCTCCTGCAGGTCCTGCGGGTGGTGTTCCCTGCAGAGTATCCGATGGAAAAGTTCCAAAAGAGGTAGTGTTTATCCAGTGCGTTGGCTCACGCGACCCGGAGCGCTATTATCCTTATTGTTCAAAGATATGCTGTATGTACACGGTCAAGCAGGCGATGCTTTATAAGCATGCGGTTCCCGATGGGCAGGCCTATGTTTTTTACATGGATATAAGATGCAATGGAAAAGGCTACGAGGAGTTCCTCCAGAGGGGGATTGAGCAGGATAGAATTCTTTACATAAGGGGCAGGGTATCTAAACTTTTTAAAAATGGCAATGGTAAAATTGAAGTTTGGGGAGCAGATACGCTTACCGGCAAAAAGGTACAAATCCTGGCAGATATGGTTGTTTTATCTATGGCTATGCTCCCGAGTGGAGGAGCAAAGAATTTAGCTGAAAGCTTAAGATTAGCTACAGATACCTATGGTTTTTTAACCGAGGCCCATCCCAAGCTTCGCCCGGTTGAAAGTCTTACTGCGGGTTTTTTCCTTGCCGGTTGTGCCCAGGCACCAAAGGATATTCCTGAAACTGTAGCTCAGGCATCAGCAGCAGCATGTAAAGTGGTTAATCTTTTTTCCCGGGATGTATTTTACCACGAGCCAACTGTAGCCAGTGTAGATGAGGAAGTTTGCACCGGATGTGGCAGTTGTGTGAGTGTTTGTTCCTATGATGCTATTGGGATTGATGCCATGAAAAAGAAAGCCTCTGTTAACATGGCTATCTGTGAGGGATGTGGTGCCTGCAGCGCTATCTGTCCTTCAGGAGCTATGCAACATATCAATTTTACCAAAAGACAGATGTTTGAAATGGTGGATGCTTTTATTTGAGGGAAGAGACTATGAAGAGAGAAAATGACATTATGGAGAAAATTTCTGAAGCAAACAGGACTGCTATCCAGGGTGTGGATGAAAAAGATGTCCAGCACTGGGTGACAATTTATATAATGGGAAAAGTATATAAAGTTCCAGCGTTTCTGACAATTATGCAAGCCATGGAGTATGCGGGATACAGATTTATTCGTTCCTGTGGATGTAGAGCCGGCTTTTGTGGAGCCTGTTCCACTGTTTTCAGAAAAAAAGGGGAATACAAACTGCAGGTGGCTATGGCCTGCCAGACACAAGTTGAGGATGAGATGTATCTTGTTCAAATTCCATTTTCTCCTGCTAAAAAGGCTACTTACGATATTACCAAAGAGAAGCTTGAGGTATCTTCGCTTTTTAAATATTACCCCGAGATTGCAAGGTGTTTATCCTGCAATACCTGCGCCAAATCCTGTCCTCAGGATTTAGAAGTTATGGACTATGTTCAGGCAGCAATTAAAGCTGATTTTGCAAGGCTTGTAGAACTTTCCTTTGAATGTATTCAATGTGGGCTTTGTGCAATGAGGTGCCCGGCTGATATTGTTCAGTATCACATGGCTCAGCTTGCAAGGAGAATATTTGGAAGGTGCGGCTTCCCCCAGGAAAAAAATCTTAAGAAAAGAA
>JACUUP010000204.1 GCA_014859225.1 Candidatus Aerophobota bacterium | reverse complement strand
TGGACCACCGGTTACCATAATTGAAGGGATGTTGAGCCTTGCAGCAGCCATTATCTCTCCAGGAATTATACTATCACAGGAGGAAAGGAGCACAAGACCATCAAATAGATGCACCTTAGCCATTATCTCTATAGATGCTGCAAGAACATCTCTTATAACCAGCTCGTATTTCAAGTTTTCCGTGCCAATTGCAACATTCCCGCATGTTGCAATTGTACCAAATTCAAAAGGGGTCCCACCATTTTGCCATATTCCCGCCTTAACATGCTGAGCAACCTCTCTCAAGTGAGCATGACCAGGTGATACCTCATTCCATGTATTTACCACTCCAATTAAAGGTTTTGACAGGTCCTCATCAGTGTAACCTATAGCTTTATAAATAACTCTTCTATGGGAAGCCTCAGCTCCTCTAAAGTATTTATTGCTAAACTCAGCATCTTTCATTAAACTCTCCTGAACTGTGGAATTTTTCCTGTAAAGTTGGTTGTCATTTTTTTACCACTGATCTTAATATCTGTTCATCAAGTTCTACTCCTAAACCAGGTTTTTCTGGTAGGATTGCTCGACCATTTTTTATCTGTATCCCTCCCCTGAAAGGATCAGTATGAAACCACAGGTGACCTTCCGCATCTACGGGATAAGGGTCTTTTATAGTTGCCGCTAAGTGGCAGATAGCAGTATCTCCAAGTTTAGTAAAGGGCATTGTATCTATACTTATGCCTATAGATGCTGCCTCAGCAATGTTTATGACTTTGCGAGCTGGCCAAAAACCCCCCACACGGTTTATTTTTAAAACAATTCTATCTGCGGCATCATTTTTAGCTATCTGAAACATCGCTTCAGGTGAGAGGACCGATTCATCCAAAATTATAGGAACTTTGAGGAAGCGCCGAAGAAAGCTGTGACCCAAGATATCCAGATAGTGAAGAGGTTGTTCTATGGAAAGATTGGGGTAGAATTTATCTTGAAATAGCTGCTCAACTATGTTTATTGCTACCTTAGCGCTTCCCCAGCTTTGATTTGCATCAGCATCAATATAGATATCCGCAGGAACAGCTTTTAGGGCAGCAATAAGTTTTTCCTTTTCCCGGTTTAAATTTTGCACGCTCCATCCTTTAGCAAGAAGAATATCCCCCACCTTTATTTTTAAACCACGAAATCCCTTCCTAACATATTCTCTGCTTGCTCTGGCTTTTTCCTCCGGGGTATCCTCATACAGATTGGTCAGCATTTCAAATTCTCTTCTATATGCACCTCCCAGAACCTCATACACCGGCTGATTATTAGCTTTACCCGTTATGTCATATAAAGCCATATCAATAGCTGCCCGGGCTGAATGGCAACCTGGTGTATCCTCTCCTGTGACAAGGTCCATTTTGCAATGCGCATTGGTTATATTGAAGGGGTCCTCTCCCACAAGAACTTGTTCGTAGGAGTCCAGAAGTCTCATCATACCCTCCTGAGTCTCATTAAAATACCAGGTTATGGTGGTAGCTTCCCCCAGCCCTGAGATTCCCTCATCAGTGTTTACTCTAATAATTATGGAAGAGAATCCTGATGCCCAAACAGAGGATGATTTATCTTCCTTTCTATATCCTACTTTCACAGGGTGCAGGCTTATAGGAAATTTCTCTATATTTTCTATTTTCATCTGGTATTATCCTCTTTTGTATTTCCAGTCTATTTTAATTTCCCTAATTTTCTAAGCTCTTCCCTTATTTTCTCCTTTACATCTGGAGGAACAGGAGTGGTAGGCATAAGTGCATCTCCCACATCGTATCCTAACATTTTAATACCTTCTTTGAGAGGTTGCATGTCATGCCTTTCTTTGAATAAAGCATTGGCAAGTCCAAATATGGAAAGCTGTTTTTCTTTAGCCTCTTTTATCTTTCCTTCCTGAAATAAATTGTATATCTCAACTACATCAGAAGGTATGATGTTACCAATAGTACATACGCTTCCATCCGCACCAATACAGAGGGCTGGCAAAATCTTTGTCTCAAATCCTTGCCATACGGTAATTTTCCCCTCAGTCAAACGAACAATTTCTGCTGTATGGTCTATATCAACATGTGAATCCTTTATCCCTTGAATGTATCCATCATCAGCAAGATGGGCTACAGTTTCTGGTTCTATATCAAGACCGTATTGCCCGGGCCAGCTATAAACAAAGAGGGGAATATCAACCTCCTTTGCAATCATCCTGTAATGCTGGTAAATTCCTTCCTGGGTTGGTCTCGGATAATAAGGAAGGGAAACAACAGCGCCATCTGCTCCAGCATCCTGTGCGTATCTGGTTAGCTCAATAGCAATTCTTGTGA
>JACUUP010000203.1 GCA_014859225.1 Candidatus Aerophobota bacterium | reverse complement strand
TCCCGCTTTGAGGATACTCGCGGAGTTTCCTGTTTTAAGGCTCCGGGAAGGGTGAATCTTATTGGTGAGCATACAGATTACAACGATGGGCTGGTTTTGCCTTTTGCCATTAATCGTCACATCTATTTTATAATTAGAAAAAGAAAGGATAAAACCGTCCTGCTCCACTCTTTAAATTTTAACGAAGTAAGGGAATTTAAGATAAATAAACTGTTAGGACGAGAGAATAAATGGAGTGATTATATTCAAGGAATCCTTTGGGAATTTAAAAAAAGAAAGTTAAGTATATCGGGCTTTGAAGCAATTATCTATGGTGATATCCCCATTGGCGCCGGTTTAAGCAGCTCAGCAGCATTGGAGATTGTTACCTGTTATGGTTTATCTGCAGTATTTAATCTTCATATCCCGGAATTGGAACTTGTTAAACTCTGCCAGCAGGCAGAGAATGAATTTGTGGGAAGTAAGTGTGGAATTATGGACCAGTACGTTTCCTTTTTTGCCAAAAAGGACAAAGCCCTGTTTTTAGACACCCGGCTTTTAAAGCATAGATTTGTGGATATTGCGTTAAGAGAAGTTGGAATGCTTGTAATAGACACAGGAGTTAAACGTTCATTAGCATCAAGTGAGTATAACAAAAGGAGAAGAGAGTGTGAGGAAACTGTGAAGTTGCTCAGAAATTATATAGATAATCTATCGTCCCTGCGTGATTTAACCCCGGAGCTTCTTGAAAAATATAGGAGTAAGCTTACCCAACTTCAAAGAAAAAGAGTAAAACATGTGGTTGAGGAAAATATCCGGGTTGAAAATATGGTGGCAGCTCTTGAAAAACAAGATATGAAGATGGCAGGGAGGTTGCTATTTGCCTCTCACTTTAGCTTAAAGAATTTGTATGAGGTAAGTTCTCCTGAGCTTGATTTTTTAGTAGAGCTTGCCCAAAAAGAAGGGATTTTAGGGGCAAGGATGACCGGAGCTGGCTTTGGTGGAGCCACGATACATCTGCTTTTTAAGAGGGACATCCCCGAATACTGTAAGGTAGTGAAGAAGGAATTTTTTAACAGGTTTGCCAGAAATCCAAACATATTTAAAGTAAGAACAAGTCAGGGAGTCTGTCAGATTATCTAAGTTTTTATTTTCCCCCTGCTTGAATAAGTTTTTGCGATTTTTTCCTGTAATAAAGCCAGCGGGCAAGGTATATAAAAGGAGTATCACAGGCAGCAATAATAAGTTTAAGTATATAGGTGGTAAGGAAAATTTGCCAGAAAACCTGCCAGGGAAAAACTCCAAAGAAAGCTAAAAAAGTAAAAACTGAACTATCAATGAGCTGACTAACCATAGTACTTAAATTATTTCTGAGCCACAGCCACTTTCCCTTTGTTAGCTTTTTCCAGAATAAAAAAGCCCATATGTCGTGGTGCTGAGATACAAGATAAGCTGTAAGAGAGGCAACTACAATTCTTGGAAGAAAGCCAAATATCGCTGCAAGATGAGGTTGCATAATGTCGCTTGCATCTGGAATAAATCTTATGGCGAATTGCATAGCAACTGTTGCAGTTACTAAAGCGTAAAAACCTAACCATACAGCTCCTCTCGCCTCTTTTTTTCCGTAGACCTCGGATAAAATATCTGTGTTAAAAAATATACTGGCATAAACCACATTTCCCAATGTAGCAACAAGACCAAACATCTGAATAGTCTTTATTACCTGGATGTTGCAGACGATGGTTCCAACTGCCACCATAACATAAACTCCCTTCTTGCCCCAGATGTAAAAGGCAAGAATAGAAAAAGAAAGGTCAACTACAATAAAAATAAACCATAAAAGCTCGTTTGGCATAATTTATCCTGCTTTATTTTCTTGACAGACCCTTTTTTCCTTCCAGATAGCCTTTAAAATCCTCAAGTAAGTCGCCCTCCTGTCCTATGCAATCCTTAATAAATCTAACAAACTTCACCAATCTTTTCATGGTAGCCTCAGAGATTACATGTTCAATTTTGCAGGCATCATCATCTGCACGTTCAGGCTCTATTCCCAGAACTTCGGTAAAAAAAGAAAACAAAGCCTGATGTCTTAAATTCATCTCCTCCGCTAGCTCATTACCCTGGTGAGTTAACTCTACATATCCATACTTTTCATGTTTAATTAAACCTTCGTTAGAGAGATTTTGCAGGGCCTCGGTAACACTTGGCATCTTTACATTTAGCCTGCGTGCAATTCCTTTAACCCTGACTATCTTTTTCTCCCGTTCTATCTTTTTAATAGTTTCAAGATATGCTTCCATGCTGGGAGTAATTTTTTTTGTCATTTTAATCACCTCAAAGAAAAGAAATTAA
>JACUUP010000202.1 GCA_014859225.1 Candidatus Aerophobota bacterium | reverse complement strand
GGTGGCTTCATCACAGTCTGCTTTCCTATCCGCAAAGGTTAACACTTCTCTTATCATTTCTGGAGAAACCTTTTTCTTTTCTTCAGCCTCTTCCAGAGGGCTGCAAGGTGCAACATCTGCTATTTTCTTCTCCAAATCTACAATTTTTTTGTACAGGGCAAAAAGTTCAGGACTTTTCTCCTTGAGCTTTTCTGTTTCACTGTCCCGGGAGCAAAGTTTGACCAGTAATACTTCAAGATGAATTTGAGGCACAGAGGAAAAACGTATTTTATTCTCTACACCAGAAAGATAATTTATAAAATGCACAAGTTCACCCATGCTAAAATAAGAACTCTGGGTTTCAAGCAGTTTCTTATAGCTTGAGGAAAATGATAAAAAATCCATCTGCCCTAACTTAATCATAAGAACATCTCTTAGCCAGTTAAGCCATCCTTTTATTATCCATTGAGGATTTTTTCCCCTTTCAATAAGCTCGTGTAGAAGCTTTATACTGGAAACAGGGTCACGATGGTAGAGCTTATCTGTAAAATTTGCAAGATATTCTGCCTCCACCATTCCTGAGATTTGAATTACATCATCTTCCCTTATATTCCCCTTAGTATAGGAGATTAACTGGTCTAAAAGTTTCTCGGCATCTCTCATGCTATTCTCAGATGCCCTTGCCATACAATATAAAGACTCGGAGGTAGCACTTATTCCTTCTTTTTTGACAATTTGCTCAAGACGCGCCACAATGTCAGAAAACGCTATTTTTTTAAAGTCAAATCTCTGACAGCGGGATATAATAGTTAGTGGCACCTTTTCTGCATCAGTTGTGGCGAATATAAAAACTGCATGAGAGGGAGGCTCCTCCAGAGTTTTCAAAAGGGCATTAAAAGCAGGATGGGTAAGCATATGAACCTCATCAATTATATACACCTTAAACCTTCCCTTCATAGGGGATGTGCCCACCCTCTCTCTAATCTCCCTTACCTCATCTATTCCTCTATTAGAGGCTCCATCTATCTCCAGAACGTCAAGAGACTCTCCCCTGATAATTTCCAGACAGTTAGAACATTCATTACAGGGAGTGGGATTTGGACCTCTCTCACAGTTTAAAGCTTTAGCCAGAATACGCGCCGTACTTGTTTTGCCGGTTCCGTGAGGACCGGCGAAAAGGTAGGCATGATTAATTCTACCAAGAGAAATAGCGTTCATTAGCGTCCGGGTTATATGGTCCTGGCCGACGATCTCCTGGAAAACCTGCGGTCTCCATTTTCGGGTTAAAACCTGGTAGGTCACACCACTCTCCTTTTTTGGTGGAGATGGGGGGATTCGAACCCCCGACCTCTTGCGTGCAAAGCAAGCGCTCTCCCAACTGAGCTACATCCCCAGCTTTGTATAATTTTAATACTTTAGCGGTAAAATGCAAGGGGTATCAAAAAAAAGGGGACAGATTTATTTTTTGTCCCCTATTTTTTGTCCCCTTTCGATTTGTTGCAAAAAAGGAGTGAAAGAAGAAAAAATAAATCTGTCCCCTTTTTAAAAGCATATATCTGTGTTAACTTAATTTTCGCTCCAGCTCCTGGATAAGTTTTTTTGCTAAATTTATCATTGCTTTGAGATAATGAATAGCTAAAGATAAATATCCCCTTGCCTCTTCCATCTTTACCCTTTGTTCATCCATTTTATAAATCTCCTTCCCTTTGTTTTTAACCCGATAGAGAAAATAACTGGTAGGATACTGGAGCTGGTCAATGCAATATACCAGAGGCTCAATCCCTTCTCCTGTCTTTAAGAGAACATCAAAGGAGAGCTTACTGCAAAAATCCTCTACTTTTTTAATGTCTCCTGTAGCAATTACCAAAAGGTCTATGTCGCTATCCTTTGTTGGTTTTTCTTTTAGAACACTCCCAAAAAGAATGATGCGAGCAATTTTGTTCCCCACAGAGCTTTGAAGTAGTCTTTCCTTAAATTCATCAAGCGTCTGGTATTTTTTTTCTAATATCTTGCTCAAATCTCACCCTCTTTTCTTTAAGTAAAATTGGTGGAGATGGGGGGATTCGAACCCCCGACCTCTTGCATGCGAAGCAAGCGCTCTCCCAACTGAGCTACATCCCCGGCTTTGTATAATTTTAATACTTTAGCTGCATGTAATAAAAAGGGGACAGATTTATTTTCTGTACTTTGTCCTTTTATTTTCTGCTTTTTTTCCAGTTTTTCTTTTTTCAAGAAGAAAAAATAAATCTGTCCCCTTTTTTATTTTTTTAAGGTTAGTTTTCTCAAGATTTGTCCTGCGAAGAATTATCTACCTGAATAGAGGCACTGGTAATTACATCAAAACCACCGGATAATG
>JACUUP010000029.1 GCA_014859225.1 Candidatus Aerophobota bacterium | reverse complement strand
TCCCTTTATGCACTCTCGTGGAGATTTTTCTGCCTTCCAGAGCTATCGTAACCCCATAGTGGATGAGTTAATCGCCAGGGGTATTAAGGAACTTAATGCGGAAAAAAGACGCTCAATCTACTATCAGCTGCAGTGGATATACCACGAGGATGTTCCAAGCGTTCCCCTTTACCAGGAATTTCTTCGCCACTATGAAAGAGACTGGGTGCATGGATGGTACTACAATCCCATTTATCCAGGCGCTGATATTCAAGGTTATCTCTACCCAATTTTTAAACGGTAAGGGGTCTAGTCTTGAGCATTTGACATTCCACAAAACTTAAAAGTCAAGACCTGACCCTCTTGGGATGAAGATGGTACATTATATATTCCGCAGGCTTCTTCTCATAATCCCTGTTCTTCTGGGGGTAAGTGTTATCGTCTTTGTCCTTCTTTTGCTTTTTTCCCCGGAGCAAAGAGCCACTGTTTTTGTAACTGATATAAGACAGCTTCACAATATTCAGGCAGTTATAAAACAACATGGACTGGATGCACCTTTCTATGTGCAGTATTTCAGATGGATTTCTCAGGTTTTTCAGGGAAACCTTGGATGGTCTAAAACAGCACAAAGACCTGTGCTTGAAGCTTTTTTTTATTTCCTTCCCACCACAGCAGAACTTGCCCTTTTTTCTGCACCCCTCATAATTTTTGTGGGCATGCACCTTGGAACTATATCCGCTGTTCACAAAGATAAACCCATTGACCATGTGAGCAGAGTTTTTTCCATTGTGGGCTGGTCCCTGCCCACATTCTGGTTAGGACTTGTGCTTCTCATGATATTTTATGGATATTTTTCCGGCCTTCTGCCTCCTGAAGAATTAGGCATTAAAGCCAGCCTGTTTGTTAAATCACAAGAGTTCATCCGCTTTACCAGAATAAATACAATTGATGCCCTCTTGAACGGGAAGCTGTGGATATTTGTTGATGCTCTGCGCCACTTACTTTTGCCCGTGGTTACCTTGACCGTTGTCAATTGTGCCATGGTGATGAGAATAATGCGTTCCAGCATGCTGGAAGCTCTGGGAAAAGGTTATGTTATGACTGCACGAGCAAAAGGGGCAGATGAGAAAACGGTACGTACAAAACATGCCCGCCGTAATGCTATGATTCCTGTTGTCACCGTATCAGGTTATATATTTGCCCTGCTTATGAGCGGGATGGTTATTACAGAGACTATATTTAATCGCAAGGGACTTGGATGGTGGTGGGCCAATGCAGCTACTCAACTTGATATTCCTGCGGTCTTGGGAGCGGTGCTTTTTAACGGAGTTTTATTTGTTCTCACCAATTTGATTGTGGACCTTCTCTATGCATACTTTGACCCCAGGATAAGATTGGGATGATATCAAAAATACTCAAAAAAAAGAAAGGATTGAAAAGAAACATTGAGCCACAGATTAAAGAGCTACAATTTGCACTGGGCAGGATAAGAAAAAGTCCTCTATCTGTTATAGGTCTTTGCATCATTCTTGTTTTTGTCGGCATCGCTCTTCTGGCTCCGTTTATCTGTCCCCCTCAGCACCCGCATGAGCCTTATAGAATTCCCCGCTATGGATACAGCATGACCCCCAGCCCTCCTTCCTGGGAGCACCCTTTTGGAAGAACAGAAGGTCAGTACGACATATTCTACGGAGTTATCTGGGGAACCCGGACAGCCTTTCGTATAGGATTCATCGTGGTGGGAAGCATCCTGGTCATTGGCATTGTAGCTGGTAGTGTCTCTGGATACTATGGGGGAATTATTGATGAGATAGTAATGAGGATTGTTGATACATTTATGTCTCTTCCCACTCTTATTCTGGCAATGGCTCTTGTAACAGCTCTGGGACGAAACATGGATAATGTAATGCTCGCTTTAATTGTTGTTGGCTGGCCCGCCTATGCCCGCCTGATGAGAGGAAATATTCTCTCTGTGAGAGAGCAAACTTATGTGGAAGCAGCACGGGCAACAGGTATATCTGATTTTGGAATCATCTTTAAGCATGTTCTGCCCAATGCAATTTATCCTCTCCTGATAATGGCATCACTTGATATAGGAGCAATGGTTTTGATTGCTGCAGCCTTGAGCTTCCTCGGACTGGGAGCACCGGTTGGTTACGCTGACTGGGGACAGATGATAAGTTTTGCCCGTAACTGGATAGTTGGTCCTCCTGGAAACCCACTTGCCTACTGGTATGCTGTAACTATTCCTGGACTTTTTATTGTGCTTTTTGTCCTGGGATGGAATCTTTTAGGTGATGCTTTTAGAGATATACTTGACCCTAAAATAAGGAGAAAATAGTCTTATGACAAAAATTCTCAATGTAGATGCTCTTAAGACTAATTTTTACACCTATGAGGGAGTGGTAAAAGCTCTTGATGAGGTGAACTTTGATATAGAAAAAGGAGATACTCTTGGACTTGTGGGCGAAACAGGATGTGGAAAAAGCGTTACATCTTTTTCTGTCATGAGGCTGATTCTTCCTCCCGGGAAAATAGAGTCAGGCAGGATACTTTTCAATTTAGACAAACAAGATGAAATTTTGCAGCCCCCCTGTATTGACCTTCTTCAGCAAACTGATTCCTTTATGCAGAAGATAAGGGGAAATGAAATTTCCATGATATTCCAGGAGCCAGCATCTGCCCTGAACCCGGTATATACGGTGGGTGAACAAATCGCAGAAAGTTTCCTTCTTCACAGAAAAGCTCAGCTTTATCAGGAAGCGCTCAAAAGAATTAATGAAGAGTTAAAAGAAAAAAAGATATTTTTTCCTGGCAAAGTAGCTCTGATATGGGAGAGTAAACTTTGCAGCAAGGTTCTAAAAAACCCAAAATCTTTCTGGTTAAAATTTTTATCAATTTTTCCCTGCATCCGAACTGATAAGCACAGGATAAAAAAAATTGGCATGGAAAAATCCGCCAATCTTTTACGCAGTATGAGTGTTCCTGACCCGGACAGAACAGTTCAAAGATACCCCCATGAGCTCTCTGGCGGAATGCAACAAAGGGTGGTGATTGCCATAGCAATTGCCTGCAATCCCACCCTTTTAATTGCGGATGAGCCTACTTCCAATCTTGATGTGACTATCCAGGCTCAGATACTTGAGCTTATCAGAGCGCTGAAGGAAAAAACCGGAACCTCTATACTTTTCATTTCCCATGACCTGGGTGTAATCGCAAAGATGTGCAGGTGGGTGGCTGTTATGTACGCAGGAACAATATGTGAGCTTACCAGGGTAAAAGAGCTTTTTGAAAAACCCCTGCACCCTTACACGATGGCTCTGTTAAAATCAATACCCACCGCCGGTGTAGAAAGACTGGAGAGTATTAAAGGAAACGTTCCTGACCTCATAAACCCACCTTCAGGATGTAGGTTCCATCCTCGCTGTCCAGGGGCAAGGGAAAAATGTACACAAATAAAACCAAAAATTGAAAAAGTGAGCGAGAATCACTTTGTAGCCTGTCACTTTTACGGGACGTAAGAAGAGTAAAATGGATTTTATACTGGAGACCAAGAGGTTAAAAAAGTATTTTCCCATTTATGCAGGGGTTTTAAAAAAAAGGGTGGCTGATGCAAGAGCAGTGGATGGGGTTGATTTGAAAATAAAAAAGGGAGAATGCCTGGGACTGGTTGGAGAGTCAGGTTGCGGTAAAACGACCCTGGGGAAAACAATTCTTCGTTTAATAGAGCCAACAGAAGGGTTTATTTTTTTTGAGGTGCCAGAGGATATAAAAAACAAAATCCTGGAGTTATTCTCAAATCCAAACTCTCTTGAACTTAACCGTTTGAGAAGACGGTATGACCTTTCAACCTTTGAGGGAAAAAAATTGAGGCAGGTGAGAAGGAAAATGCAAATAGTATTTCAGGACCCTTCTTCCTCTCTTAACCCAAGGATGCTCATAAAAAATATTGTAGAAGAGCCCTTAAAAATTCATAAATTAAATGCAAATAAGGATGAGAAAATTCTTCAACTCCTTGAGCGGGTTGGCTTAAGTGAGGAGCATCTTTTTAGATACCCACATGAGTTCAGCGGGGGGCAAAGGCAAAGAATTGCTATAGCACGGGCCCTTGCCAGCAATCCTGATTTCCTGGTGTTGGATGAGCCAACTTCCGCTCTGGATGTCTCTGTTCAAGCTCAGATTTTAAATCTGCTCAAGCAACTTCAAAGGGAGTTTAATCTCAGCTATCTTTTTATAAGTCACCACCTTAGGGTAGTAGAATACATGGCAAAAAAAATAGCGGTCATGTACCTGGGAAAGATAATAGAGTTTGCTCCTACCAACAGTATATTTTCCCGGACAAAACATCCCTACACCAAAGCTCTCATTTCTGCAATTCCTGAGCCAGAGTTTGGAAGAGAAAAAGAGCGGATAATTCTGAGCGAAGATGTGCCAGGCCCCGTTAACCCTCCTCCCGGCTGCAGGTTCCACCCTCGCTGCCCTTACGCCATCACAAAGTGCAAACAAGAAGAACCACTGTTAAGAGGTATAAATAAAGAGCACTGGGTAGCCTGTCACCTGATAGATAGAATGTAAGATTGCGAGGATAAAGGGAGATAAACAGTTGACAGAAGAAGCTACATTACTATAATCTTTGCCAACAAAAAAAGAGGATGGAGAGGAGAAGAGCTGATGTTTCATATTTTTACGCCGGAGCAGATAAAAAAAGCAAATGTTAGTGATGTTTATTTTGATAGAACTGTGCGCATAATAAAGAAAGAAAATCTGGACAGGACCGTGGCAGCTGAGGTTAGAGCGAGAAATCTGCCCTGTGACTACCCATGGGCTGTGCTTGCGGGGATAGAGGAGGTGTTAAATCTTTTAGAGGGACTGCCGGTGAAACTCTGGGCTATGCCTGAGGGGACTTTGTTTCATTCCATGGAACCTGTCCTTCTGCTGGAAGGTAGATACAGCGATTTTGCTGCCTACGAAACCTCTCTTTTGGGTTTTCTCTGTCAGGCATCTGGTATAGCCACCCGAGCGGCAAGGTGCAAAAAAATGTCAGGGGGAAAATCCATCTATCATTTTGGAGCAAGAAGAATGCATCCGGCAGTTGCCCTGATGATAGACAGAGCCTCTTATATAGGTGGCTGTGATGGGGTAGCAGTGACAGAAAGTGCAAAATTTTTAGGAGAACAGGCGATAGGAACAATTCCCCACAGTCTCGTCCTTCTAACAGGAGATACACTAAAGTCAATTAGACTGTTTCACCAGATAATAGAGCCTGAAGTTAAAAGAGTCGCCTTGATTGATACCCTGGGAGATGAAAAGTTTGAAGCACTCAGGGTAGCAGAAGATTTGGGAAAAGACCTTTTTGCCGTGAGAATAGATACTCCTGCCTCAAGAAGAGGAGATATTTTAGAAATATTAAAGGAGATAAGATGGGAACTTGACCTCAGGGGATTTGAACATGTGAAACTCTTTCTCTCTGGAGGCTTACATGAGCAAAAAATCCGTGAATTGAGGGAAGTAGCCGATGCTTTTGGAGTAGGAACCTGGATAAGCAACGCTCCGGTAGTTGATTTTGCTCTTGACATTGTGGATATAGAGGGAAAACCTGTTGCTAAAAAAGGCAAACATTCCGGGAAAAAGCAGGTATGGAGCTGTTTAGCCTGCAATTCCACAAAAGTTTTACCCTGGTCAAAAAAATACCCTGCTTGTACATGTGGCGGAAAAACTGAACCTCTTCTCAAATTAATGATAGATAATGGTAAAAAAACACACTCTTCTCCCTCACCCCGGACAATAAGAGATTTTGTCCTCAGGCAGTTAGAAAAAACAACTATTGAGAGAGGATAAAAAGTGGCTTTAATTGTGCAAAAATATGGGGGCTCTTCAGTAGCTACACCTGAGAGAATTAAACAAATAGCAGATAGAATTATAAAAACGAAAAGAGCGGGGCACAGATTAGTAGTGGTTGTCTCAGCAATGGGTGATACCACAGATGAGCTTATTGAACTTATGGAAAAGGTAAATCCGGACCCGCCAAAAAGAGAACTGGACCTTCTTTTATCTACGGGAGAAATAGTTTCTGCGGCAATTTTAGCAGCGGCAATTCAGGCTCAAGGTGAAAAGGCAATTGCTTTTACCGCTTATCAGGGAGGAATAATAACTGATAATATTCATACAAAAGCACGTATTCAAAAAATAGATACCAGAAAAATGTTGGAGGAACTTGATAAAGGTAACATCCTGATCATAGCTGGTTTTCAGGGTATAACTGCAGGAGATACTATTACGACACTGGGTAGAGGTGGCTCAGACACAACTGCATTAGCTTTAGCTGCCGCACTACAGGCAAAAGTCTGCGAAATTTACTCTGATGTGGAGGGAGTATTTACTGCTGACCCCCGAATTGTTCCTGAGGCAAGAAAACTCAAACAAATATCCTATGATGAGATGCTTGAGCTTGCAAGCCTTGGCGCTAAAGTTTTGCATCTAAGAGCAATGGAGATAGCAAGAAAATTTAATGTCACCTTGCATATCCGCTCAAGTTTCAGTGAAGAAGAAGGAACCTTAGTAAGATAAATTTTTAATTTAAAAGGAATTAAGATGACTAAAATTAAAGAAGAACCTATAGAAGGCTTTGTGGTAGCGGGGATAGCCTTAAATGAGGCAGAGGCAAAAATTACGGTGCGAGGTGTAGCGGATAAACCGGGTGTGGCTGGATTTATCTTCAGCAATCTGGCGGGAAAAAACATAAATGTGGATATGATTATTCAAAGCAGTCCTCAATATGAAAAAAATACTATTTCTTTTACCATTGAAGAAAAGGATTTACCTGAAGTTATGAGGGTGATGGAAGAGATAAAATCAGCTATTTCGGTGGAAGAGCTAAGCTATGACTCTGACATGGCAAAAGTATCCATAGTAGGAGCAGGAATGCAATCTCATCCCGGGGTGGCAGCCAAAATGTTTACTGTTCTTGGTCAGGCGGGAATAAATATAGAAATGATCTCCACATCCGAGATAAAGATTTCCTGTGCGGTGAAAAGAAAGAATGGAAAAAAGGCGGTAAAAATCATCCATGAGGCGTTTGAGTTACATGAAGAAAAAGATGAGGAAAATATGCGGGAGGGAAAAATTGAGTAATGGTTACAGTGTAGCTGTGGTGGGAGCAACAGGTGCAGTAGGTGAGGAGATGTTTAAAATCCTGGATGAAAGAAATTTTCCTGTTAAAAATTTAAAGGCTTTTGCTTCCGAAAGGTCTGAAGGGAAAATTGTGCAGTTCCAGGGAGAAAAAATAAAGGTAGAAAATCTTGCTGCATCCTCCTTTAAAAATATTGATATAGCCTTGTTTTCTGCAGGTGCCTCTGTATCAAAGGAATTCTCTCCTCAATTTGCCAGTAAAGGAGCAGTGGTAGTTGATAATAGCAGTGCTTTTAGAATGGATGATAATGTGCCACTCGTGGTTCCTGAGGTAAATCCTCACGCTGCCAAAAAACACAGGGGGATTATAGCCAATCCTAACTGTTCCACAATTCAACTGGTGGTTGCCATTAATCCCATCCACAGAAAAGTCAGGATAAAACGCATGATAATATCTACTTTTCAGTCAGTGTCTGGAACAGGAAGGGAAGCAATCCTGGAGCTTAAAGAACAAACTGAGGATTATCTAAGGGGAAATAAGATTAAAAAAGAGGTTTATCCCCATCAAATTGCTTTTAACCTGCTTCCCCACATCGGCAGTTTTCTCCCCTCGGGATATACTGAGGAAGAGGTAAAACTGGTTAACGAAACAAGGAAAATAATGGAAGATAACTCCATAAATGCTACCTCAACCTGCGTTAGAGTTCCCGTATTCATATCTCACTCTGAGGCGATAACCCTGGAGACGAAAGCAAGTATATCGGTTGATGAAGTCAGGCAGATTCTTATGAGTGCCCCGGGTGTGGTGGTTGAGGATGAACCGGGAAACAGCATCTACCCTTTACCCATTAGCGCAGCGGGACGGGATGAGGTATTTGTGGGAAGAATAAGAATGGATGAATCTGCGCCCAACAGTTTAAATATGTGGGTTGTTTCTGACAACCTGCGAAAAGGTGCAGCCCTAAACGCCATCCAGATCGCAGAACTCCTTATATAACTTGAGGTCAGGGCTTGAGCATTTGACATTCCACAACATCTACAGGAGGACAGGCGTCTCGCCTGTCATCAAACCCATCAAAAAGGGGTCTGTCCCCTTTTTCTTACTTTGGTTCACTGAGTACCCAAAAAGGGGTCTGTCCCCTTTTTGTATTAAGTATCAAATACTCAAAACCTTGCCCCGCAGTAAGACATCCTCACCTACTCTTCGTATACTCTCTATCTTAACTTTTGTTGCATCTTTGAGCAGGCAAAAGCCTTCACCCTCAACCCAGGTGGGTGCTTCTTTTCCCCCGATTATGCAGGGAGATAAAAATAAAAATAGCTCATCTACCTGATTTTCTTTTATAAAAGAGGCAATAACTTCTCCTCCTCCTTCTACCAGAAGAGATGCAATTTCCATTTTGCCAAGCTCTTGCAAAACTTTCCCCAAATTAACCCTACCCTCTTTTTCCTCAACAATTTTTACCCCTACACCCTTTTCTGTCAGAACTTTCATTTTATCTATACCAGTGTGGGAGCCGGTAAATATAAGGGTAGGAAAATTAGACTGTTGCTCAAGGATTTTTGCACCCAAAGGTATTTTCAGATGTGTATCTAAAACTACGCGCAGATATCTTTTTTTATTTTTTAAAGGTAAAAGCTCAGGGTCATCTTTCATCACGGTATTGATACCCACTAAAATAGCATCCACCTTATCACGAAGCTTTTTACCCCACCTTCGGGACCGCTCAGAGGTTATCCACTTTGATTCCCCTTTGAAGGTCGCTATCTTTCCATCAAGGCTTGTTGCCGCTTTGACCGTTACATACGGAATTTTTGTGCTGATATACTTAAAAAAGTACTGGTTGACTTTTTTTGCTTCCTCCTCCAGCACACCGACTTCTGTATCTATTCCAGCTTCTTTCAGTATCTCAAATGCTTTTCCCCGATTGAGTGGATTGGGGTCAAAAGTTGCCGCTACTACTTTTTTGATACCCGCCTTAATTATTGCCTGGGTGCAAGGTGGGGTTTTCCCGAAGTGAGAACAGGGCTCTAACGTTACAAAAAGAGTAGCCCCCTTTGCTTTTACTCCTGCATTCTTTATAGCTTCAACTTCCGCATGAGGTCCACCAAAGTATTTATGGTAACCTTTCCCTACTACCTTCCCATTTTTTACTATAACCGCTCCCACCATGGGATTAGGAGAAATATTCCCCTCTCCTCTCCGGGCAAGTCTCAGCGCCATCCTCATATACATTTGGGGGTCAGGTCTTAGCATTTGACATTTGATTTTAAAGCTTCTACAAGGTCAGCCTTTAACTTCATTAATTTTTTATCTTTTCTTATTCTTTCCTTAAACTTGTTAAAATAATCTCGTTTGCTTTTGTTCGTCTTTTAATCTCTTTTCTGCAGTTTTACAATATTCCTCTGAAATGTCTATACCGATATACTTCCTTCTTAATTTATATGCTACTAATGTGGTAGTGCCTACCCCATTAAATGGGTCTAAAACAATATCCTCTTGATAACTAAACAACTTTAATAATCTTGCCACTAATCCTTCCGGAAACATCGCCGGATGATTATATTTTTTCATATTGCTTTCTGGTGCGATGTCCCATTTTGCATAAACCCAGTTCTTAAATTCATCTCCAGTAATATCTATTTTATTAGATTCGCCATTTTTCTTGTGCGATTCTTTACAAAATACTTCAATAAATTCCCATGTATATTTCAAATAAGGCATACTTGGACTTTTCCAACTGCCCCACGCAGTATATTTACAATTATAGTTGTGTTTTTCCCAAAGTATCTCAGCTTTCCAGAGCAATCCTAAGTCTAACAATTGCTTTGAGATAATATGGTGGGTGGGCATATAATCGGAGAATAATGGTTGAATATTAACACAAATTCTCCCAGCTGGCTTTAGCACACGATAACACTCTTTCCAAATTCTATTCAATTTATCAAAGTAATCGTGCCAGTATATAGCATCTTTATTTTTATCATTTTTATAATTCAATCCAAAATTATATGGTGGCGATGTAATAATAATATCAACAAAATTATCTGAAAATTCTTTTAATATATTCTCACTATCACCACATACAATTTTATTTACTATCGCAGAAACATCAATGTTAGAAATTTCAGATTGTATTTTAGTTAACTCCTTGGTTCCTCCTCGTATTTTCTCCTTTTCAACTCGGTCAACGACTTTTCTCTCTCTTCTTAAAAGTTTAGCATCAGGATATGCCCTTGAAGTTTTATAATCAGAAAATGGCTCCCCTATACCTCCTTTTTCTATATCTTGACCTATAAGCATTGCTTTTCTGAATAGTTCAATGGCATAATTAAGTCTTTCATCTCGTAGCGGTTTAAAAAATTTTCTAATTGGATTATGAAAAAAGCATTTATCGTAGGCACAGCCTCTTTTAAGAGACTCGCGTCAATCAAAACTCTTTTATACATGGCGACTTCAGTATAAGACTTACACTCAACACTGATTTTGAATATATTATCAATATAAATATGTATATCTTGAGACAATTTATATATTTCATCATTTGTTTTAATAACAACTTTCTTCTTGTCCATTCTCAGTCTAGTTTCATCGGAGGATATTTTTGACCATGCTATTTTTATAATATCTTTCGTGATATCTTCAACTATTTTGCCTTTAGTATATCTTACGGCACCAGCAGTATCTTTTGCCCTTCTATCTGCATAAAGCTTTTGGGATTCAAGAATGGCTTTTTTGTATTTTGACTGGATGTCTTTAATGTTTATCATATTTCCCCATCAGTAATGATAGTCTCAATTGTCTTGCCATGGTATCTCTAAAGTACCACAAAAACTCTGAATGTCAAATGTCAAAACCTGACGCCATCTCTTTTGCCACAGTAGCAGGGTTAGAGGCTTGCAGAATGGGACGACCAATCACCAGATAATCGGCTCCCTGTTTAATCGCCTCGGTGGGGGTTAAAACTCTTTTTTGTTCATCACCTTCTATTTTTTCCTTTCTTATACCCGGAACAACCAGGATAAAATCAGGACCCAGGGACTCTCTTAGAATTCTAACCTCCCTGCCCGAGCAAACAACTCCATCTAATCCCGCTTCTTGTGCCCTCAAGGCAAGAAAAAGCACTTTTTCCTGTACACTCTCTTTTACGCCAAGCTCCTCTCTTAAAATTCTATCGTCCATAGACGTCAAAAGGGTAACTCCCAGCACTTTCATGCGGGGGCTCTCCTCTTTTGCCGCTTCTTTTGCCCTTCTCATCATATCTTTTCCACCCAGGGTATGGATGGTTACCATACTCACACCCATTCTACCAATCACTCTAACCGCAGCCTCCACCACAGAAGGTATATCGTGCAGTTTTGCATCAAGGAAGATTGCCCCTCCTGCCCTCTGCACAGAGTTCACAATTTGAGGACCGTATCTAAAAAAAAGTCTCATTCCTACTTTAAAAAAACTCACCCACTCCCTCAAATCTAAAACCAGCTTCTTTGCCTCATCCTCGGTATCAACATCCAGAGCCAAAATCAATCTATCTTTTCTTTGAATATTTTGCATAATTTTCACCCTATATACTTTTTACTATCCTCATCCGGACATATACCCTGGTAGGGGCAGTAGCGACAA
Source organism: Candidatus Aerophobota bacterium (assembly GCA_014859225.1). Taxonomy (GTDB): domain Bacteria; phylum Aerophobota; class Aerophobia; order Aerophobales; family B3-G15; genus Kmv34. Next base: position 2,568 of record JACUUP010000029.1, on the reverse strand, counting down.
GCAATATAGGTGGGTTGAGAGTCAAAAATCCCTTCTCTTATTCCACGGGATGCCTGCTTTATCTTCTCAATAGTTAATTCAAAACCTCTTTCGCGTGGAGCTACCTCTCCCACCAGTCCATTCTCAAGAAAGTGCAATCTAACACTGTTAGGTATCTTCCCAAAAATTTTGTAATAGGCAAGAGCATATATGGCAAGTTGAAGACTTTTTTTGGCTCTTTCATCTGCCTTTTTTTTATCATCTACCTGTGAGGATTTATAGTCTGTTATTATGACCTTATCCTCTATTATATCCACCCTATCCCAACGCCCTATTATCCGATCTTTATTTAAAATAAAATTAAATTTCTCCTCTATATAAGAAGGTATAACATCTTCGTGTTCTGCCCGCTGATAAAAACCAATTAGAGTAATCTTTCCTTCCTCCAACCTTTTTTCTTCATGCTCCCTGCTTATAAAACCCTCATTTACCCAGGAGTTTTCAAAACAGCTTATAACTTCCTCTAATGATAGTTTTTTTCCCTGTATTTTATGACGATAATAGCCCTGAACAGCATCATGAAGAGCCTTACCATAAATTATGGCATGATGCCGCAAAATAGGAACACGCAAAACATGGATATATTTATATTTCAAGGGGCAGGTAAGATAATCATCAATTTGTAAGTGCGAAAGTGTAACAATATCATCATTTGAGATTTTTCTCCAGGAGGCCTCTTCTGCTATTTTTTGGGGAGCATTTCTTTCAATAACCTCCAGAGCAGAATATTTAAAAGGGGGAACACCTGCGGGAGATAAATCCAGAGCCTCAAGCACAAAGGGTGAGGGTTTTCGGGTTTTTTTCCCTCCATAATCCTTTGCGCTTGTAAAGTAAAGTTCCCTTTGAGCACGGGTCATTCCCACATAAAAAAGACGACGTTCTTCCTGACGATGAAAGTCTCCGCTGGGAAGAATATCTTTTATAAGCTCATCGGGAAGAGGAATAGCCTCATGCCGAAAGCGTGAAGGAAATCGCTCATTAATTAAACTCACCATGATAACCACGGAAAATTCAAGCCCCTTTGCCTTATGAATGGTAAGAACATTAACCGCATCAGCCTCAAGTTCTGCCTCTGCTACCGCCGGGTTATCACCCGCTTGAATTAAAAGGTCAAGATAGTTTACAAACTCAGCCGCTTTATTGTCCCTCAAAATTCTACTGGCACTCTGGATAAGCTCGAAAAATCTGGCAATGTTTTTTATTTTCTGCTCATTTTTGAGGGAAGGATTTTTTGTGAGTCTATTGAGAAATCCTGTTTTTGTTATAAATTGATATACTATTTCTCCGGTTGAAATTTTGACACTTTTCTTAAGGTAATCCTCAATCTCTTTTAGAATTTTATCCACAGTAGCCCTACCTTCTACGGACAGCTCTTCATTTAATTCAGGTAAACTATTCAGGTGAGAAAAAACATAAAAGAGGGAACGATTTATTTTAGAAGCTAAGTTCATGCACATCGTTAAATCTCTAACTGGCATCTGGTAAATCTCTGAAGCTGCAAGATAGTAAAGGCTTATACTATCCTCTAACTTTACCAGTGCCCGCAAAAAACAAATGAGGAGTTTGACCTCCTGCTGAGTATACAAACCTTCATTACCAGAAAATCTCCAGGGAATTTCCGACATATTTAAAGCACGCAGGAAAGGGTCCGCATCATCGTTGGCTCTCACCAAAATAGCAAAATCGGGCCACCTGTACTCACCTGCCGTAACTTTTTCCTGAATGAGTTTTGCTACCCCTTCTGCTTCACTTAGCACACTATCGTAGTGGAAAAACCTTACTTTTGCTGTATCTTTTTTTACTGCAACTAACCTTTTATCAATTTTATTTTTGAATTCCAGCCGATCCGGGTTATTGAACTGAATTAATCTGTAAGCACAATCAAGAATTGGCTGAGGTGAGCGATAATTTTTAGTAAGCACTATCTGATGCGCATCAGGATAGGTATCAAGAAACCCTAAAATATTGCTTATAGCCGCGCCCCGGAATTTGTAGATGGAGTTGTGGACCAAAACCCCATTAGCTACAAAGTTATGAGTTCTTTCTACTTCTAAATCGTAAACTGTCTCCTTCCTCATCTCTTCTTTGACTTTAACCACCCTGTCGTAGACAACTTTTGAGCCCTTAAGCACAGGTAGATAAAAACCTCGTAACACATTAGAGGCAGGGATAACAAGGGCAGGTTTATGCTGTATATTCAAAGTTCCCAGAGAAAATTTGCTTTCCAGAATACCTCCGGTAATTTTCTTAAGATACTCAGCCATAACTCCTGCTTTTTCTAGATCACTACTTGCAATTCGCACCCTGATTCCTTTTTTAGCTTTTGTTATGGGAACTCCAGCTGATTTCAATTTCTCAATCACCTTTTCATTGGAGGTCTGAAGAGACACTTTATGAAGAACTGATGGATTTATAAGCGTCCTATCTCTACTTGACTTAAAACTGTTTCTACGATAACACATCTCAAGATGAATCTTGATACGAGCTTTGCCGCCCCGGTTTACTCCATCTAAGGAGAAATGATGTGCT
>JACUUP010000201.1 GCA_014859225.1 Candidatus Aerophobota bacterium | reverse complement strand
CCAGTGGGCAATCGTTGAATTAGGAAGCTCCTTCCGTAAGGGAGGAGTAGTTCACTTCTTTCCCGAGATGACTGTCATCATCAATTTCAATCATTTCAGCTTCCTCAAAATGTTTGCACGCTTTAGTGTCACCATGGAATTTCTTTTCTTCTATCAATTCTTTACATGAGCTGTAATTACAGTTTTCCATTAGTTCTTCAATAAATGGTTCAAATACCTCATCATATAGGCATATACCGTAATCTATTATCCCCTCCATACTTGTAGGAAAAAAATAGCTGCAATTTAAACAAATCCGTTCTAATTTTTCAGATTCCATTTTGGATGATACCCCTCTCTTTTATAATTTTGGTGGCTTTACATTTAGCCAAGCGCCTGATGGGCGAACGAGAATCCATACTATCAAAATCTATCCACATGTCAACACGTATGTTTGTTTGCAACTGAAGAAGTTTTAGAGGAATTGAACTATTTTAGATTTTGTTCAGGTCAATACCCAATAGTTTGTAGTACGGCAGGAAAATAATCCGGGTCCTGTTAACCTCCAAACTTTGCTCAAAATCAAGATTGACGACAAATGCTCTTTGGGGTGAATATTTCTCTATGAAACTACGAAATGACCGAGGAGTAGAAGTTTTCTTGTAATGTGCGTATTTTACTTCAACAGGGATGAGGCTACTTCCTGAATTTAAAACCAAATCCACTTCTGCTTTGTCTTTGGTTCTCCAGAAATGGACGTGGAAAGAAGTATCATTTGTTTTTTCTCTCAAAATGTTAAACACAAAGTTTTCAAACAAGAATCCTTTATCCGGGGTATCTTTTTCTATACCAAAACGTCCAATGGCAAAATTTCTCAAGCCCATGTCATAAAAATAGAACCGAGGAGATGTGGTAATTTCTTTACGAATATTTCTAAAGTAAGGTGTTACTTTACGCAAAATAAAAGTCTTTTGCAGATACCAGAGGTAGTCATTAACTGTTTTGTGTGATATACCAAGGGTTCGAGACACCTCTGAAACATTCAAAAGCTTTCCAACCTGCCCAGCCATAATTTTTACCAACCTACTGAAATCTTCAGTTTTCCTGATTTTCAAAAGATACGAGATATCTTTTTCCAGGTAACTTTGATAAATCTCGTTTATAATTTTTCTTTTCTCTACCAATAGCTCTTCTAAAACCACCCGGGGATATCCTCCAAAATGTAGGTATTCATCTAAAAGCTTCTCTGCTTTCTTTTTCTCCGTGGCAAAATATTCCTGCAACCTATTTTCGTACCTATAGTCAGTTCTAAAATTGACAAATTCATCAAAGGTTAGCGTGGATAGCTCAAAAATTCTTTTCCTACCTGCAAGCGATTCGTGTATTTTTTCTCTCAATTCAACGCTTCCGGATCCTGAAACAATGAATTTGTACGGAAGATTGGAATCGTAAATCCCCTTTAAGAATATTCCCGCATTTTCTTTTCGCTGAATTTCATCAATAAAAACATACCCCTTTTCCTCTCCCAGCTCTAACTTGATCTTGGTGATTAAATCAAGCTGAGAGAAAAAATATTCCTTATCTGATTCAACATCCAGATTGAGAAAAACAGTCTTTTCTCCTTCTTTTTCCAGGTGCTCTTTCAGCATGAGCATCAAAGTCGTTTTCCCCGCTTGCCGCGGGCCAATGATGAAACTCATTTCTTTTTTGCCAAGGTGTGTTTTTAATGCAGCAAAAAGAGTTCTTCTAATCATGGTTCTATTTTAGCACGAGTTTTTACAAAGTCAAGTAACAAAATTATCGCATAATATCAATATCATGAATTTTTTTCAATTAAACACAAATTGGTGATGAATGCCTGGGCATCTGCGAGTATTGATGAGGCTATTTGAATTGCATCCGGGACTTTTGGCTTTAAACTTTTATAATAACTACCGAGTTGATAGGGTATGAATAAACTTATCTTTATAGAAGATATCCACAAAATACGGAAAGATCTTTATGAGGATACAAAAAAGATGAATCTAACGAATGAGGCTGCATTCTATAACAAACAAGCAGAGAAGCTTCTTAAAGATTGGGGGATCAAACTTAAAAAAAAGCTAATTATCTACTTGAAGCTGTTAGATTCAGAAAGAGGAAAGAAAGATCTTTCCAAGCTCGATTCAATGACCAAGGAAAGAATAAGGCAGGCACTGGAAAAATGTGCAAGAACACTTTAAGTTATGCCAGGAAAATGATTGATCCAGCTCTGGGAACTTATAGATTTAGAATAGGAGATGATAGGGTCATTTTTGATATTGAGAGAGATGAACTCGTAGTTCTGCGTATTGGTCAGCGTAGAGAAATTTATCGAGGGTAAGTAAAGTTTCTTTTCTAACGCTA
>JACUUP010000028.1 GCA_014859225.1 Candidatus Aerophobota bacterium | reverse complement strand
TATTATATTTAAGCCGTTAACACTAAGTATCAACAAGGAGTTATTATGGGAAGAACAACGAAAACTATAAGCTTATCCGTGCCCCCGGAGATGGCAGAAAAGGTAAAAGAGCTTATGAAAAAGGAAGGAAGGACAAGGAGCGAATTAATAAGAGAAGCCTTACGACGATATGTGGAAGAGCAAGAATGGAAAGAGATTTACCGGTATGGAGAAATGAAAGCAAGAGAGAAAGGAATTACCGAAGACCAAGTAGAAGATATTATTGATGCTCGCAGAAAATAAGACTTTTCGTCCGAAGGTGGTAATAGATACCAATGTTTTTTTCTCTGGACTGAATTTCAAAGGAGCACCGAGAGAAGTGTTAGATTTGATCTGGAGGGGAGAAATTGAAGTCTATATTTCCCCATTTATTCTCAAAGAATTGAGGGAAACTCTTGAGAAAGATTTTGACTGGGGAAGAGAAAGAATTGAGACAACTATAGAAAGAATAAAAAAGGAGACCATTCAAGTTGCACCTACAATAAAAATCTCGGTTATCAAACAGAAGGAAGCTGATAATCGGATCCTTGAATGTGGTGTTGGGGGTAAAGTCAGGTACATTGTCTCTGGAGATAAACGCCATCTTTTACCTTTGAAAGAATACAAGGGTATAAAAATCGTATCACCAGCCCAGTTTTTGAGCATCATCTTCCGGGAAACATCATCCGGGAGTTTTTAAAACCTAAACGACGATAAAAAGGGGGGGCAGATTTATAGTAGGTATAGTTTCCCTTGACACCGTCTCCAATAGACTCGGAGACTATCTGTTACCTTTTCTCTATGGACTATTTTTCCAAGTATCCCTGCTCTTCTTGCGGAATGTCACCTCCGACCCTGCTTTTTGTCGCTTTCTCTGTGCATATTCTGTAGACATACCGTGTCCTGACAATAAATAGATCTGTCCCCATTTTTCTCTTTCTGAATAAAACTTGACTTATTGAGCTTCCTATTCTAAAATACAGTTTACTAAAAGGCGAGGAATATAAAGTGGAAATTATTGATCGGTTATTGTCATCCTCACTTGAGAAAGATATTGTAAAACCGTTTGTGCACATTCTCTTCGGTGCCCGCCAGACCGGTAAAACAACGCTGCTCAACGCGCTTTTACCCGCTCCATCACTACACTACAATCTGGCAGATCCAGAGGAACGGACACGTCTTCTGGCTGATCCGGGTCTATTCCGCAGGGAATGTGAGGCTTTGCCGAAAAAAGATAAAGCTCACCTTGTTCTCGTTGATGAGGCACAGTTTGTTCCATTGGTATTTGATGCGGTCCAGGTGCTCTACGACAGCGACAAGACACGGTGGCGATTTATCCTCTGTGGTAGTTCGGCCCGCAAGTTGCGAAAAACAGGAGTAAACCTTTTACCGGGACGCTGCATTTTGCATCGTCTCTATCCCCTAACATTAATGGAGAGGCCACCTGCGCATACTCGTACTGTCGCATCTGACTTTATTCTTATTCCGTTCGTGCATAGACCTTCTTTACGTTCTACCTTTCCTGCAGCAGACATAGAAGAGAGGATGGCTTACGGGGAGCTGCCGGGTATCGCGCTGCTTGAAGAGGAAGACCGCAAAGCAATCTTGCGCTCTTTTGTTGCTGTCCACCTGGAAGAAGAAATACGACGGGAATCACTGGTGAGGGATTGGGGTGCTTTTGTGAATTTCCTGCGCTTGGCTGCAAGTGAGTCAGGTCAAATTGTGAACTATACTGCAATATCCCGCGATGTCGGATTGTCGCAACCCACGGTCAAATCATACTATCAACTCCTGGAAGACATGTTCATGGGGTTTCATGTACCTGCGTATTCAAAAAGTCCACGCAAGAACCTGCTTTCTACGCCGCGTTTTTTCTTCTTTGATATGGGTATCCGGCATGCAGCAAGCGGCATAATCCCCGATATTAACGTAGTTCGGGCTGAGCCGGGTAAATATTTCGAGCAATGGGTCGGTACGGAAATCTGGAAGCGGCTCCAGTATCGAGGGGATGGTCAACTCCATCACTTCCGGACAAAAGACGGTGCTGAGGTGGATTTTGTGGTTGAATTCGGACAAGATATTATTCCTATAGAGGTAAAGTGGAAAGTTAACCCAACGCTGCGGGATGTTCCGAACCTGGTTTCTTTCGTAAAGGAAAACCATCAGGCAAAGGCAGGATATGTAATTTGCCGATGTCCACGACCAGCCAGGTTGAGTGATTCTATCGTCTCCTTGCCGTGGCAATACCTGTAATAGACAAGAAATATAACAGAACAATGAGAGGAGTATGTAAAAACAAAAAGAGGCAGAAATAGGGAGGTTATAATAAAGGGAAAATACCTGAAGATAGGTGGGGGTAACATAGAAATTGTTGGGTCACTAACCAAAGCAGTAATTCTAGTAAGAGAAAAGAGTATTCCTGTCTGGTCAAAGTGCTATTTAAAGCGGTAGTCGTTATTTTGATTTGTTCAAAAAAAGTCATACCGTGCTCTGGTGAAACGGTTGGCAAAAAAGAGCATGCGCAAAAAAGCCCGTAATATTGGCAAGCTTGACCGCATCATACGTCTGCTTGCAGGTTTCGTGCTTTTTGTACTTGGAGCCTACACCTGGAATCCGGTTGTGCTCTTTTTTGCGGGTTTTTGTTTCTTTCAGGCAATATGGAGTTGGTGTGGATTGTACGCTACTATCGGGAAAAACACCTGTCCGGTGTAACTGGATAAAACTATAGAAACGAGCGAGCGACTCATACAGTAAGATAACAGAGGCTCGGGTCTTGATATAGGTTATTTTACCTGACTTACCGTAGACATTTGACATATTGATGTAATACTGGTAAAATGCTGCAAGCTCTATAGAATGAGTGGTTACATGAATAGCCCGGAGTCGCACCCAAGGTAGATTCTCTATCAACACAGGCGTAGGCTAATCTGCACTATCCGCATAAACCCCTATTCACTTACAAACCTAAAGAAGATTCGTATATAAGTCTCCACTCCTTTTGCCATAGTAGAAATGCTACCACCCGATTCCAAAACCCGTAAGTATTTGTACTTATGAACACGTCATCCTTGCCCTGTATCCATATCGCAAGGGAGAAACCTGGTCGTGGTGGCTTATTCTCGTTATAGGGGTGATCGCCTACAGCTTCATGTTTTCATACAGCATTATTCTGGGTGATGCGGCAACCTTTATATTTACCCTCATAGGAGTCATTCTCTTTTTGATTGCACTTCTCATTCCCGCAAAAGCCATACTGAGCAAAAAACAAAAGAGATAACCCGGAGATAGTTTCATGTAAGCGATAGAGACTACAAGGAGCTGAGGGATTAAAAAACAAGCAAAGTGGTAAAGGTAAAAAGGGTTCAGGTTTTGAACATTTATTTTTGACTACAATTTCTATCAGCACTATTTCTAACAGAGAAAAAGAGAAGTCAAATTTCAGAGGGTCAGGTCTTGACATTTGGAGTTTTCAATATCAAAGTGCAATGGATTCCTGCTTTCGCAGGAATGACGTGCAATAGATTCCTGCTCCCTGCTTACTACCTGCAGGAACAAGTTTCGCAGGAATGAAGTTTTCAGTAGAAAGGTGCAAAGCTACCTTTGCTTAACCGTATCAAGTCATTTTAGACGGCTTGATTCGCTCGCTTGACCTTCCTTGCTATTTTTTCCATAGTAGCCGTGCATAAACCATAATGGCAACTCTACCAGTTTTCTATTTCTTTCTTACATAAAGTTGTGCAGTATGAGGTGGAAAAGAGATAGTGCAAAAATCACCCAGAGGGTAACAGATATTTCTTTGAATTTGCCGAGTATACTTCTGAGCACAACATAGAAGATGAAACCAAAGGCAAGTCCTGTGCTAATGCTGTAGGTAAACGATACGAGAATAATCACTAAAAAACAGGGAATACCTACCTCAAGGTCTTTAAAGTTAATTTCAACGATGCGCCGCATCATGTAGAGTCCCACCATAATGAGCGCTGGCGCCGTAGCATAGGGAGGAACAATACCAATTATGGGAATAAAGAAAAGACCGCCAAGGAAGGCACATCCAGTGATAATTGCGGTGAGCCCGGTTCTGCCTCCAGATTCTATACCTGCAGCCGATTCAAGGTAGGAGGTTGTGGTAGATGTGCCGATGAGAGCTCCAAACATGGTAGCAAGAGCATCAAGGGTGAGCAAACGACCCAATTTCGGTATATTCCCATCTTTTTCTACGAGATTTGCCTCCTGAGCAACAGCCACTAACGTTCCCAGGCTATCAAAGAGGTCCATGAACATCAGAGAAAAAATTGCACTGATAAAACTCCAGCGCAAAGCTCCTGCAATATCTATCTTGAAGACTAAAGGCTGTATGTGGAGGTTAAAAGCAAACGGAGATGAGGGAAGCTCTACTTTTCCCATAGCCACCGCAACAGCTGTTGCTACGATAATACCAAGAAAAAGGGAGCCTTTGATTTTTTTGATTTCCAGAATAATAATAAAAAGGAGAGCAAAAAGACCTATCAAGACGTTGCTGTTGATAGGACCTAATCCAACCAGCGTCGCCTCACTTCTAACGACCAAACCCAGGTTAGTAAGACCAATGAAGGTGATAAAGATGCCTAAGCCCACAGAAATAGCGATTACCAGTGAATGTGGAATAGAGCGAACAATTGCCTGGCGTGCACCAAGGAGGGTTAACGCAAGAAAAAGAAGCCCCGAGAGAAATACAATCCCAAGAGCTGTCTCCCAATTCACTATGCCTCCAAGCACCAGTGAGTAGGCAAAAAAAGCGTTTAGACCCATGCCCGGAGCCATAGCAATAGGAGTATTGGTAAAAATCCCGGTTGCAATCGTTGCAACAGCGGTGACAAGACAGGTTACCCCGATCAGGGCGCTTCTATCCATTCCAGCAGCACTTAGGATTTCCGGGTTCACAAAAGCAATGTATGCCATCGCCAGGAAAGTAGTAAGTCCGGCGATGACTTCAACCTGGGGCGAGGTTTTATTGCGTTTTAGGTGGAATAATTTGTCCAGCATCGCCTTATGTTTGTAAGAATATAGATTCATTTTGCCTGATAATTAATTGGGAATTATACCAGAGATTGTAGCATTTTGCAATATATCGCGTTAAGTCGTCTAAAATTTTTCTCCATCACGCCGTATCTTCAAAACTGGACAAATTGACCGATGTAGATAAAATATTTCAAGAGCAATGAAATCCTAAAAAGATAATCTAAAAGCACAGGATAGAAGGGGAGGGTGTTTATCGGGATTTTCCTCAGCATGAATGGAGAAAGGCGAGAAAAGGACATCATCGGAATACAATGATCTATCAGTGCCTCTTCAGTTCAGAGCAGGACGATAAACTGTGGCAGTGAATGAAAAAACAAAGAGCAAGGCTGACTATTTCAATTCAAAGATGGACAATCCTTTGTCTTATTTTTGTAGTGTTTTCTGGTGCTTTTGTTTGCAGTCTTTCTTCTTGCAGTAGAGCAGATTCGCGTTACCTGTTTCCCGGTGCTCGGGGAGATGCGGTGCGGGATGTGCAAAAACAACTAATAGAGCGCGGTTTTATGGCTGGTCCTGCAGATGGAATTTTTGGACTGCAAACCCGGCTGGGAGTAATACTTGCCCAGGACTACCTCGGCTTGCAAGCAGATGGAGTGGTTGGTCCTGCTACCTGGAGGGCACTGGAGGAGAAAGGAAGCAGCTCGTTATCTTTAAGAGTCTACCGGGTGCGAGCCGGTGATACGCTCTGGGGGCTTGCACGGCGCTGGAATACCACGGTGGAACAGATTCAGAGATTGAATAATCTTGACAGTTCCGAGATCCTGCGTGTGGGAACGACGCTCAAGATACCGGACGAGGATACGCCAACAATCAGCGATTTGCACTGGCGAGACGTGGATAGACTGTTTCCTCGTGGGGCTGGAGCCATACTTACCGATGTGGAAACTGGACTGAGCTTTCGCATACGCAGGTATGACGGGAGTAACCATGCCGATGTTGAACCGCTTACCCGCCAGGATACCCAGGTTTTGCGTAGAATCTATGGTGGTAACTGGAGCTGGGAGAGACGTGCCGTAATCGTGCACCTCAACGGCCTCCAGGTGGCAGGTTCCATCCATGGCTATCCTCATGGCGGTCAGTCTATTCTGGACAATGTATTCAACGGACATATCTGCCTGCATTTTCGCGCAAGCCGTCTGCATGAGGGTAACGCGCTCTGCCCAAGGCACCAAGCACAAATTAGAAAAGCAGCGGCTTGCACCTGGCCCCTGACAAGGTAACCTTCTTGAAGAGAGTGAAGAGAGGGTCAGAAGAAAAAGGGGACAGATTTATTTTTCTTAGTCTAAGATGGCTTTGCTCTTGTACTCTGGAATAGCTACGTTCCAGCCATAGTTTTCTCTCACCAACCTGGCAAATTCTGATGTAGCGTTATCTTCCCCATGAACGACAAATAGCTTCCGGGGTGGTAGCTCAAAACCAGCCAACCATTTTAAAAGTTCATTTTTATCGGCATGGGCTGAAAAACCGTTGATTTGGCTGACCTCGGCTTTTACCGTACGCATTGAACCATGAATTCTCACCTCTTTGGCTCCACCGACTATTTGCCGTCCCAGCGTTTCTTTTGCCTGGTAGCCTACAAATAGGATACTGGACTCTGGACGGGAAATATTGTGGATGAGATGATGCTTTATTCTACCTCCAGTGCACATTCCAGAGCCAGCAATAATAATACAGGAACCTCTCAGGTGATTGATTGCCTTGGATTCGCTGGTAGTTCTTGTGAGCTTAAGGTTTTTAAAATAAAAAGGGGAGCTCTCACTTTCAATATGTTGCAACATGTCCTCATCAAAGTACTCTGGGTGTTGTTTAAAAACATCTATGACATTGATCGCCATGGGACTGTCCACAAAGGTCATAAGATGAGAGATACGATCCTCTATGAGAAGTTCATTTAAAACATACAGAAGTTCCTGAGTTCTCTCTATGGCAAAACTCGGTATTACTATATTTCCCCCTTTGCGTTCAGTGGAGTTGACCGTATCGGCTAACTTCTCTTTCGTATCAAGTGAGCCTTCAAGAGCTCGGTCACCATAGGTGGATTCTACGAGGATGTAGTCAGCCTGCCTGATAAACGTAGGGTCACGCACAATGGGTTTATCACAGCGTCCCACATCACCGGAGAATACGATGGCTCTTTGTTCATTATCCGATGAAGCGTTAACCTTAACCATGGCTGAGCCAAGTATGTGTCCAGCATCATAAAAAATGGTCTTCACTGAGCGGTTGAGCTTGAGCTCTGTTTCGTATTCTACCGTTTCAAACAGAGAAAAAACAGCCTCAGCATCCTGCTGAGTGTAAAGAGGTAGCTCCGGGTAAGGTCCTTTTCTTCCCTCCCGCTGATGCCTCTCTTTCTTGAGCTTAGCATCCTCTTCCTGGATGCGTGCAGCATCTACAAGCACTATTTGAGCTATTTTTTTAGTGGCAGAGGTGCATATGATTTTACCCTCAAACCCCTCTCTAACCAGCTTGGGCAAAAGACCGCAATGGTCAAGGTGTGCATGGGTGAGCAGGACAAATTGTATACTTTTTGCATCAACCGGAAATGGCTCCCAATTTCTGTGCTTGAATTCTCTTTCCTGGTAAAGACCACAGTCAACCAAGATCCTGGTTTCATCAACGTCCAGCAGGTAACTCGAACCAGTTACATTGTTGGCAGCTCCCAGGAACTGCAGGGACATGTTCATTCTTGCACCTCACTCATGGATTATTGAGCTTATCTACTGCTATGCGTGAAAATCATAGCTCACTTCGTATCTACACTACATATCCTTATACTATAGCGTATTCTCTACTATATGTAAAATATATGTCAATAAATAAATCTGTCCCCTTTTTCTTTCACTATCATGTGCTGTAACTCCAGGGCGTTTGCCACTGCAAATCCTTTCTCGTCATTATCAAAGTAGCAGTAGATTGTCTTATCCTGCTTTTGCCAACTGGAAAAAGCGCCAACCCATCCAGCGAGTTGTTCGGTTGAGTATTTCCCACGATAAGGACCCGCTGGGCCATGCAGTCGGACGTACACGAAATCAGTGGTAACTTTCTTGGGTGAACAGACATCACCGAGCTCATATATGCAGAATGCAACTTTGTACTTGCTTAGCGCTTCGTATACTTCGTGGCAGAACCAGCTAGGGTCACGGAACTCAAATGTATAGCGATACTGCTCTGGTAAAAGTTTGAGAAATGAGGTAAGACGCCCTACATTGCAACGCCAGCGGGGTGGAAGCTGAAAAAGGATACATCCCAGCTGGTGTCCAAGTGATTGTATCGCTTCCAGAAAAGGAGACAAGTGCCGTTGTGGGCTTTTTAATTTTGCATAATGAGTGATATAGCGGCTGGCTTTTACGCTAAAAACAAAGTCGTCCGGCACAGTATTTCGCCAGCGGGTAAGACTTTTTTTCTTTGCTGGTTGGTAAAAGGTATTGTTGATCTCTGTGGTGCAAAAGTATCGGCTGTAGTAGGCAAGAAACTCTTTGGTAGCCAGATGAGATGGATAGAAAGGACCCTTCCAGTGCGTATAGTGCCACCCAGAGGTTCCCACGTGAAGATGTCTTGCCCTTTTCATCAGTAGAGCTCCTCCTAACCTTTTTGAACAATCGGAACAACGACGATAGCTATAAAATTTTGTAAAAAGTGTATGACCATCGGAGCAACGAGACTCTTTCGCCAGATATATACGAGTGCCAGGATTATACCCATGACCATCACCATCACCAAACCTGTCCAACCCTGATAGCCGTGACCCAGGGCAAAAATTACTGTAGACAAAGCGACCAGTGCCGGAAGGTTTTTCGTGATTGTTTTGAACCGGAGAATCAGGTATCCTCGAAAAATGGTCTCCTCTACAACAGCGATGATCGTTACCAGTAGTATGGCAAGTAGGTATTCGGGGAGATTGTTCGGCATCAGAAAGGCAGGTAGTGATTCAGCTGGAGCAGAAAATCCAAGGTTCTTTAACGCAGCACCCAGCGCACTTGTTCCAAAGAAGACCGGAAAGAAAAGCAGTGCTCCAAGAGCTACCTCTGAGCACCCCTGAGAAAAATCCCAACCAATTCGTATGCGTGATTCACCGTTACGCCACACGAAGAACAACACGAGGCTTAACAGCGACAGATTCTGCAGAATGAGTGAGGCAACTACCAGCTTGAAGTTTATCAGGTGCACTTTCATCACGAAATGAGAAAGGACCAGGGATGGCATAACGAGAAAGAGAAACACTGCTACTTCTATGCGTTGAGTCTTTCGTGATGGTAGTGCGCTTTGGGTATCCTCTGATAGGCTATTGTTGTAGTTGTTCATAGTACGTTCCTAATGTATCCAGGAGTTGGGAAGGGGAAGAAACGATGTGCAGCTGTATGAAATAGGCTATGCCAGCTGTCCCCACCACACGCTGCTGCTCTGTGTATCTTAATTTCATTCTATGGTATATGAGAAGGAACAGCATGTCAATTGAATAGTTTTTTTCTAGACGAGACACCCTTGGTAATGCTGTAGATTTTTTTCGTGACAGTTCTGCGATTTTCATTATAATAACAATAAGAAAAATAGAAGAAGGTAATAAAATCCAATAATAATAACCTACAATAAGGAGGAAATGAATGGCAAGAATATCTTCAAATGCTCAGAAAAATATCGCAGAAAGGCCAGACCTTAGCCAAATTTCTACAGACGGCAACATTGGTAGAGGGCGAAGAAAAAAGCTTTACGAGATGTTTTACCAGCATGGTCCCGGGAGGGGTACATTTCTTGGGCTTCCCTTTGACCAACGGGTTGAACATGGTGCAGGTCACGTGGCAAAGTGGGAGCGGTCAGCTGAACCCGATGCCGTCATTGAGCTTGCCAACAAGGCTGGTGTGTCTGCACTGGTTTTGCCACTTCGCACAGCAGCCAAATACCAGAGTTTAATCTGCCCCTGGGTACCTCTTATTGTTAAACTTGACGGGCACTTCAGAGTGGCAAGCAACGAAGAGGTTTCCTATCCCCGACATGCCTGTTATGGAGATTCCCGCATGATGATATACACAGCTCTGGAGATGGGCGCAACTGCTGTTGGTCTTACCTTCTATATTGGTGGTGAGGAAACCATGGAGGATGTGGAACGAATTGGTGAGATCGTAGAAGAAGCACATGATGCCAGTCTTCCGGTTGTTATCTGGGCATATGCACGAGGACCACTTCCAGAAAGAGTCGGGGCAGATAGCCTCTACTGGTGCCATAACGCGGTGGCTGCTGCGGAAGATCTTGGTGCCGATGTGGTAAAGACGAAATTTCCTCGACCAGCAAGAAACATAGATGCTTACAAAGATATGCTTCAGAACTTTGTTAAAGCAAAGATGCCTGAAGCACCAGAGATGTATTTGGATCTTGAACCAGAAAATGAGCATAGCATTTCCTACGAACTACACGTAAGGCGAATGAACCTTGTGGTAGGTCCGGCACGTAGAACATTTGTCGTGGTGTCAGGAGGACCAAAGCTCGGTAAAGACCCTGAAAAAGAACTGGAAGAGACTACCAGAATCGTCATGGATGCAGGTGCAGAAGGAAGGATTATTGGTAGAAATTTCTGGGGAAGACCAACAGAAGAGGCGCAGCGGTTAATACAGGTGGTAACAAACGTGATGCAGGATGCAAGGTATGACAGAGAAAAGAGAAATAGCAGAAAGTAATACGTAGGCTGAGCATTCCAGGTAGCACAGATTTTGCTGCAAAACAAGCTTTGTTGAGAAAACAAAAAAGGGGACAGATTTATTTTTCATAGCGTGTCCTCTACTATATGTAAAACATAATAAATAAATCTGTCCCCTTTTTTTATATTTAACCATGTGCACACTTTCTATTTTAAAAAAAGAGTTGAGCGCTCAAGAAAATCCAGAAAAAGCAAAGATTCTGCAGCGATTTTTCAAAACAGGCGCAGGAGAATACGGCGAAGGGGATGTTTTTTTAGGTGTGGCGGTCCCGCATGTACGAAAGATAGCAAAAAAATATAACGAGCTTGCGTTACTGGATATAGTGGATTTGCTACATTCTAAAATTCACGAGGAACGATTAGCTTCGCTCCTTATCATGGTTGATAAATTTCAAAAGGGAAAGGAAAAAGAAGCAGTCTACAGAACATATTTACAAAATACAAAATACATAAATAGCTGGGACTTAGTGGATTTATCGGCTTATAAAATAGTAGGAGAGTATCTTTCAGGCAAGCCAAAAGCTATTCTCTACCAGTTAGCCAGATCAAAAATGCTCTGGGAAAGAAGAATAGCTATTATAGCAACATTTAGCTTCATAAAAAACAATCAATTTGAAGAAACTTTTGCAATTGCTAGAATACTTGTAGACGATGAACATGATTTAATTCAAAAAGCAGTTGGCTGGATGCTACGCGAGATTGGGAAAAGAGATTACAAGGCAGAAGAAGAATTTCTTGATAAATACGCTGACAAAATGGCAAGAACTACACTTCGCTACGCC
This sequence comes from Candidatus Aerophobota bacterium, assembly GCA_014859225.1. Classification (GTDB taxonomy): domain Bacteria; phylum Aerophobota; class Aerophobia; order Aerophobales; family B3-G15; genus Kmv34. The sequence goes on along the minus strand of JACUUP010000028.1, from coordinate 2,925 downwards.
ATTGAGAAATTTCCCGAGGAAAAAAGAAAACATTATTTAGCGAGAGGGTTCTATAATAGAAAATAAGAATAAGTTTGAGGAGGTAAAAATTTTATGAATCAGGACCTAACCTCCATAACAAAGAAGGAGAGGAATACATGAAGGTATCTGTTTTTACCGGTAAGATAACTATAGATGATAGGGGAGGGTATGAGGTATTTGATATTACGGACAAGGTGCAGGCGGAAGTGAAAAAATCAGAACTTCTAAGCGGAACTGTTACTATTTTTGTTCCAGGATCAACCGGGGCGGTTACAACAGTAGAGCATGAACCAGGATTGGTGAAGGATCTTGAGGAGTTTTTTGATACCTACATTCCTTCCGGGAAAACCTATCATCACGATAGACGATGGCATGATGGGAATGGACACTCGCACGTAAGGGCCTCGCTTGTGGGAGCATCTATCTCGGTTCCTTTTGTTAATGGCAAGCTCATCCTGGGAACCTGGCAACAGATAATTTTTCTGGAGTTTGATAACAAACCTCGTCACAGAGAAATCGTAGTCCAGGTGCTTGGAGAATGAGCAGTCTTCTGAATAAAAAATGTGCAAAAAAATTGTAAATAAAGCCTTCAGGAGCCCCCCAAACCATCAGGAGATATAAAACCATTACCCAAATGAAAAGTATCGCTCTAAAACGCCTCATTAGGGATGTTTTCTTCTATAACACTACACAAACCAATTGTGTGAATCAAAGGCGGAAAGTTTGAAAGCTTGCTGAGCATGTGATAGTAAGGATAGGGTAGGGGAGTTCAAATTTAAAAAAGAGTGCCGGTCAAAATAAATTGTCTGAAAATGTTAGGTGAGCGCTAAAAAAATAAATCTTCAAATCTCACCCAGAAAATTAGAATATGGGGTCAAAAATTCTTATCCAGAATTTCTAATCTGTGCGAATTCAAAAATTAAAGTTATGCCTTAATTTATTTTAATAAAATAAGCTCGCCTTCAACCCTCTTTTTTACCCTTAAAAATTCTAACACGTTGTGTTATATATTTTGCTGTAAATACCTTCAGGCTTTTGTTTTCATTTGTAGGTAAACCTCCAGTAAAGTGTAAACCGCCATTCATATGTTCTTTGTATGTCAATCCTGCAAAGGGTTTTACTGATAAGAGACTGGTAATTTTAAAAAGTAAGGGGCGGGCAAAACTTTTACACAAAATTTTTCTCCAGTAATAGCTTACCTTAATAATGCGATTTATACCTTTGGTTGAGTAGTTCAAAAAAGCACCCCCCTTATTTCAAGTCTTATGTTAATTTTACCCAAAATTGTAAAAATTGCACTCCCCCTATAACTTCCGATAATAGATATTATGTTAACCAAAATAAAAGTAATTGATAAATAGGGATTTTTAGGGTGCTTATATGAAGGCAATTTTGGGACATATGTTATCAGATAACTTTAAGTTTAATGTAATTATTAAAAAATTAACATAATAATTTAAGTTTGGTAGAAATGAAAGAATCATCCTTGCTGGCTGGAAAAGCATCTTATAAATTACTGTAAATACTGTCTATCATTTTTGCAACATACAGGGCTAAGGCAGGAGCGGCTGTTAGCCCTGGAGATTCTATCCCAATAAGGTTTATTAGTCCTGGTAAGTCTCTTTCAGATTCAGGGCAAATTATGAAGTCTCTGAAATCTTCCTCCTCTGTTTGCAGTTTTGGTCTTATACCGGACATAGCCGGTGAAAGCTCATCCAGTTTTATAACAGGAAGATATTTTTTAATGGAATTATAAAACTTTTCTTTCTCAGTATTTACTTGATAATCAATTTCGTCTACAAAGTAAGCATTGGGTCCAAATTTAATGTCATGATTTAAGTCCAGGCCAGCATGTATACCAAGAGAAAATTTGTGAGGTACCGGATATATTAAATGATTTAGGATTTTTTTATTCCAGGAGAAATATTCTCCTTTACAAAGATGCAGCCTGTAGCCAGCCTCATCTATATCTATCCCACACATCCCGGCTATTTTATCCGAGCACAGGCCCGCTGAATTTATCAAAATTTTAGTAGTAAATTTGTCTATCGTTTTATCCAGGCCCTTTACTTTGAACTCAAATCCATAATTTTTTCTTGCTATATCAATAACCTCTGAATTATATACAATCAGAGCATCTCTGGATTCTGCTACATGAGCAAAATAACTCATCAAGTTATGAGAGTCTATTATTCCTGAATCAGGAGAATATATGGCTAATTTTGCATTTACCGCAGGTTCAATTCTTTTAATATCGGCTGGTTCATAAAATAAAAGTCCCTCCACTCCATTTTCTTCCCCCTGCTTTTTTAAAGTTTCCAATAAATCAATCTCTTCCTCGCTTGTAGCCACCAAAAGCTTCCCTACCCTTTCATGGCCAACACCATTATTTTTACAAATATCATAGAGCATTCCTCTACCCTCAACACATAAATTGGCTTTTAAAGAACCTGGAGGGTAATGTATGCCAGAATGAATAACTTCACTGTTTCTGCTGCTGGTTTCCTGCCCGAAACTATTGTGCCTTTCCACTATGACAATATTTTCGTATTTTCGGGAAAGTTCCCAGGCAATTGCCAGTCCTATAACTCCTGCACCAATTATAGTTATATTAATATCGGTCATAATGTCATATTAGATGTTAATTTAGATGTTAATAAATTTAAACAATTACATTAATTTTTACATATCCATTCTAAAAAATACTTTTATGTAAAATTTCTAAACTTATCTATTAACTTTTCCGCATCCCCGATTACTTTCACTTTTTTAATTCGAGAAGTCCCTCCCTTCTCAATTTCTACCTGAGAAGTTTTAACTTCCAGCCATTCAGCTAAAATTTTTATACACAGGAATATTGTTTACTGAATAAGTACGGCAGAAACGCAATGTAAGGGTCATTTA
>JACUUP010000200.1 GCA_014859225.1 Candidatus Aerophobota bacterium | reverse complement strand
TTAAAAGTATAAACCTCACCAAGATAATATCAGGTCACGATTTAGAACTCATCCTTGAGGTTTGTCCAAGAGCTATTTTGCTGGATGAAGGTGAAATTGTAGCTAACCAAGATACCCGGAAAATGCTGAGCAATAAAAAACTCATGGAATCCCATGGCCTTGAAGTTCCACTTTCCCTGCGCTACGCAACCAGGGCAATTCACCCCGATTATTTAACTACTTAACTTTTCCAAAGACCGTGGATATTACAGTACTCACGTGCACTAACTTTTTCCGCTTTTACCGGAAATTCTGCCTCAGGCGCATCTCCAGGCGAGAGAAACTTGCGGTAAGCCCCTCCATCGGTCTGAATTTGAATCCACTCTATGTAGTGCTTTTCCTCCATAGGATGAGCAACAGAGCCAACTTTTACTGTAATTCCTTTATCCGTTTTTTCAATTACGGGAAGATGCTTTTCTTTCCCTTGCTCTTCTGTTTTTTCCTGCATAAGTTTCATTGGCTCTCCGCAGCAAACGAGCTCTCCTTTTCCTTCATGTAGAACCTCTACAATATTCCCACACACCTCGCACTTATAAATTTGAAGCTTTTTAGTCATATTCGCTCCTCTTTTCTTTTTTATTTTTCCAAATAACCTACCCACTCTGCTACCAATATTATGTATTGCCCACGCTATCAAGACAATCTTTGCAGATACCTTTAAAATAACTACACATTCCTTTTACCTTATGTCCATCTATTTGCTTTATTTTGGGATACGTACAGCTCGCCTCACAATTTAAATCTATTATCCTGCCGCACCTCTCACACAAAAAATGCTGATGAAAAGACGTATCGCCATCAAACTTCTTTTCAAACTCAAGAATGCTAAGCGTCAAAACAAGCTCTTTCTCAACAAATAAATGTAATGTATTGTAAATAGTGGTTTTTGATATGGTTGGTATTTCTTTCACCAGGTCCTTATATATCATCTCTATATTGGGATGCTCTCTGCTTTCTTTAAGATAATTTAAAATCTTAAGCCTCTGGTACGTAGGTTTTATTCCCTTTTCCTTTAAACAATTTTTAATTTTTTCTAAATTTGTAATCATTCCAATTTACATTTTAAAAAAATTTTAACCCCTGTCAACTCTAAAAATTACCTTTACTTCTTTGACATCCCATAAAGGTGTAAGTCTTTCTACTATCTGTTCTTTAATTGTATTTGCAATCGGGTGCGTCTGGTCAAGGTCTACATAAACTTTAATTATCCCATCCTTTATCTCAATATTTTTTACCAGATTTACCTGCAAAACATCAAGACCGGTTAATGGATTAATAACGTGCTTTAGCCTTTTTCTTATTACCTTCTCATCGGTGGGTTTTTTATCCTTTATAAGTCCATGTTGATGCTCGTAGTTCTCAATTGCGGTTTTCAAGGCATCAGCAGCAAGAACTGCACAGTGAATTTTTACCGGAGGAAGACCACCCAACTCTTTATCAGCCACTTTCCAGTCTATTTTCTTTGCCTCATCTATTTTCTTCCCCCTGGCAAGCTCAGTTATGATGGAGGCGGTGGCAATATTTGATGCACATCCGTAAGATTTAAATTTTATATCTTCTATAACTTTTGTCTCAGGATTAACTTTCAGATATAGCCTCACCATATCTCCACATGAAGGTGAACCCTCTGTTGCAACCGCATCTGCATCCTCAATTTCTCCAACATTTTTTGGATGCATGAAATAGTCCAGAACTTTTTGCGAATAAGGTAAACTCATAATATCTGCCTCCTATTTTTTCTTCAAGGGACTTAGTTCTCTTAAGTTTTCTACAACTTCTTTTACCTGTTTAACCGTGTAGTCAATATCCTCTTTTGTCGTGTATTTGCCCGGGGAAAATCTTATGGAACCATGTGCCCTTTCATGCGAAAAACCCATTGCCATGAGAATATGGCTTGCCTGAAGCATGCGCGAAAAACAGGCAGAGCCGGTGATGACTGCGATTCCGCGCATATCAAGATGTAAAATAACCGATTCACCTTCCACATATTCAAAGGATAAATTAAGGTTATTGGGAATCCTTTTATTAAAGTCTGATGCACCATTTAAAAAAACGCCACTAATATTAGATTTAATTTCTTCATAAAGATAGTTTCTGAGTTCTTTTGTCCTTTTTAAATCCTGCTCAGAGAAAATTTCAATCGCTTTACCGAAGCCGGCAATCCCGGGAACATTTTCTGTACCTGCCCTCAAATCAAACTCATGGAATCCGCCATCCATTATCTTTTCAACTTTTACCCCTTTTCTTAAAAAAAGAGCACCTGCACCTTTTGGTCCATAAACTTTGTGAGCGGTCATACTCATAAGGTCAATCCCCTCCCGGGCAACATCAACTGGTCTTTGCAAAAATA
>JACUUP010000027.1 GCA_014859225.1 Candidatus Aerophobota bacterium | reverse complement strand
TCAGGAAAAGGAAAAAAGGTGTACATTGGGAAAGAAGATGTCCAAAGAAAAAGACCTTGTTATTGTGGAATCGCCGGCTAAGGCTAAGACGATAAATAAATTTCTTGGTTCAGGCTATGAAGTGGTATCCTGTCTTGGTCATATCAGGGACCTGCCAAAAAATAAGTTAGGGGTGGATATTAATAATGAATTTGAGCCAACCTATGTTTTAATTTCCGGAAAGAAAAAGATAGTAGCTAATTTAAAAAAATTAAGTGCTAAAGCTGAAAAGGTTTTTCTGGCAACGGATATGGACAGGGAGGGAGAGGCTATTTCCTGGCATCTTTCCCAGGAGCTTCAAGCTAAGAACACGTTCCGCATTTTATTTAATCAGGTTACAAGAGAAGCTCTGCAAAATGCTATAAAAACCCCGGGTAAAATAGATACAAATAAAGTAGATGCTCAACAGGGAAGACGTGTGCTTGACAGGCTGGTAGGATACAAGCTCTCTCCCCTTTTGTGGAGCAAAGTTAGAAGAGGCTTATCAGCCGGAAGAGTTCAGTCGGTTACGGTTAGACTTTTATGTGAAAGAGAGCAGGAGATTGAAAACTTTGTCTCTGAGGAATATTGGGGTATTTCGGTCATTTTCCAGAACCACCAGGGAAAAAAAACAGAAGCTTCTCTTTACCATATTGATAGTAAAAAGGCAAAAATTAAGGACGAGAAAGCAGCAAAAAGAATAGCTGAAGAGATAGGAGAGCGAAGTTACAAAGTTTATGAGGTAAAAAGGACACAAATTAAAAAATCCCCCGCTCCACCTTTTACCACGAGCACTCTTCAGCAGATGGCAAATTATTATTTAAGATTTTCCCCGGCTAAAACTATGAAAATTGCCCAGGGTCTTTATGAGGGACAGGACATCGGGAGCGATGAGAGGGCAGGACTTATAACTTATATGCGCACAGACTCAACCCGTGTAGCAAAAGAAGCTCAAGAGATGACCCGCAGGTGGATAAAAGAAAATTTGGGGAAAGATTTTATACCTCCCAAAATCTTCCAGTATAAGAATAAGAAAACGTCCCAGGATGCTCATGAGGCAATAAGACCTACGCGGGTTGATTTAACTCCAGAGATAGTTAAAAATTATCTTTCATCTGACCACTACAAACTTTACGACCTTATCTGGCGAAGGTTCACAGCCTCTCAAATGGCAAAAGCTATTATTGAAAAAGTGAGTCTTGGTATAAGAGATACTCCTTTTAGGGTTAAAGCCTGCTCCTGTACAGGCTCAGGAGGAAAAAGTTACATATTTAAAGCTGAAGGAAGACAAATCCTTTTTCCCGGATTCCTGAGCCTGGTCAGGAACAGGCTTTTAAAGGTCTATGAGGAAAAAAAGGAAAAAGATAAGCTTATCTTTGTTCCTGATGAGGGAGAGGTTTTAACAATAGAAAAGATTATTTCCAGGCAAAACTTTACCCAGTCTCCCTTTCACTACACTGAAGCAACGTTGGTTAAAACTTTAGAAGAAAAAGGAATTGGAAGACCAAGCACGTATGCTCCCATTATCTCAACGATTCAGCGAAGAGGTTATGTCAGGTGGCACAAGGGGAAATTAATACCCACTTCGCTGGCAAAAGTTGTAAATACTCTTTTAACAGACAGCTTCCCTACCATCATAGATGTTGATTTTACTGTTAAAATGGAGGAAGGGCTTGATGACGTTGAGCAGGGAAAAAAGAAGTGGGTCCACCTGGTGGAAGATTTTTACCAGAGATTTGCAGAAGACCTCAAGCGGGCAGAAACCGAGATGAGGAATATCAAGAAAGAAGGTCTTGAGAAAAGTTCTTTAAAGTGCGAGAAATGTGGACAGAACTTGGTGGTTAAGGTGGGACGCTTTGGAGAGTTCCTTGCCTGTTCAGCTTATCCTGCGTGTAAAAATACGAAACCTCTTGACCAAAAGGTGGGCGTAAAATGTCCTTCTTCCGGATGTGAGGGGGAGCTGGTGGAGAAGATAACGAAAAGAGGCAAAAGTTTTTATGCCTGCACAAATTATCCAGATTGTAAGTTTGTCCTCTGGGATGAGCCGGTAAACGATGTGTGCCATCATTGTGGCAATCTTTATCTTGTAAAAAAAGATAAAGGTGGGTTGAAATGTCCTCAATGTGGAGAAAATGTGAAAAACACTAAAGTTGAAGAGATTAATCTTAACGGAATCATTCACCAGATAATTACATTGAGGAAGTTTTCCCGTGCAAATAATGCTTGATTTTTTAGCACATCTAAGCCAGGAGAAAAACCTATCATTTTTGACGGTTAAAGCATATACTTCGGATATAAAACATTTTGTAGATTTTTTAGATAAAGAGAAAAGGCAAATTGAGGAGATGGATTATCCTCTCCTCCGCAAATACCTTAAAACATTGTTAGATGAAGGGAAAGAGCACTCAACTATTGCCAGAAAAACCTCTTCTCTTCGCTGTTTTTTTCAGTTTCTGGATAGAAAAAACCTGATAAAGAATTTTCCCTATCAGGCGATGAGAGGTCCAAAGATTAAAAGAAAAATACCTTCTTTTTTGGAAGAAGAGGAGGCGGAAAAACTTCTGGACAGAATGCAGGGGGAAGGGTTTTCTTTCCAGAGAGATAAAGCAATTGTAGAGCTTCTTTATGCAACAGGGATGAGACTCGCTGAGCTGGTTAATTTAAACGCAGGCGATGTTGATTTTGATGCAGAGCTTGTCCGGGTAAAGGGAAAAAGGGGTAAAGAAAGATTAATTCCCGTGGGAAGCTTTGCTCTTTGTGCTTTAAAAGAATATCTCAAGTGGAGAGAGGAACGGATATCCAGGCTATCCTTTGAGGTTGGGGCATTATTTCTGAATAAATCTGGAAAAAGACTCTCCGATAGAGCTGTCAGAGAGCGCCTGAGAATGTATATTGAAAAAGTGGGGATTGAAAAACATGTTAGCCCCCATACCTTAAGACATTCGTTTGCTACTCATTTAATTAATAGAGGAGCGGACCTGCGTTCAGTTCAAGAACTCCTGGGGCACGAAAGTGTATCTACCACACAGATTTATACACATATCGCACCTTCTTATTTAAAAAAGGTTTACATAAAGTCTCATCCCCGTGCCACCTGAATAACTTCTAAAGTACAGGAGGGAAAATTTGTTTAGAGGAACAACTATCCTTGCAGTAAGAAGGAATGGCAAAGTGGCCTTAGGAGGGGATGGACAAATTACCTTTCAAAATATAGTTATGAAACAAAGGGCCAATAAAGTTAGAACGCTTTACAAAGGAAAAATTCTGGCTGGTTTTGCCGGAGCAGTAGCAGATGCTCTCACCTTATTTGAGAAGTTTGAGAAAAAGATAGAGCAGTATCAGGGCAATCTCCCGCGAGCAGCGCTGGAACTTGCTAAGGAATGGCGACAGGATAAAGTTTTAAGGAAGCTGGAAGCCTTGATGATTGTTGCAGATAAAGAAAAAACTCTTGTCATCTCGGGAAGTGGGGATGTGATTGAGCCGGATGAGAATGTTATTGCTATTGGTTCAGGCGCAGGATACGCTCAAGCTGCCGCCACCGCATTGTGGGAACATACCAATTATGAGCCGGCAAAAATTGTTGACCTTTCCATACGCATTACTGCATCCATTTGCATTTATACAAATAACCAGATTATGATAGAGGAGTTGACTTGAAAGGGGACCTCTCATGAGAGAAAAACATTTAACTCCTTCCACCATTGTTAAGGAGCTGGATAGATATATTATTGGTCAGGAAAAAGCCAAGAAGTCAGTAGCTATAGCCCTTCGCAATCGCTGGCGAAGACAGAAGTTACCCGAAAAGATGAAAGATGAAGTTGCTCCTAAGAACATAATTATGATAGGCCCAACGGGTGTAGGTAAAACTGAGATTGCACGAAGATTAGCTCAAATGGCTGAGGCTCCGCTTATCAAAGTTGAAGCCAGCAAATATACTGAAGTTGGGTATGTGGGACGGGATGTAGAGTCAATGGTCAGGGATTTAGTTAATATTTCCCTGCATATGGTGAAGACGGAGATGATACAAAAGGTGAGGTTAAAGGCAGAGCAGCTCGTGGAAGAAAAAATCCTGGATATTCTTCTTCCCCTCCCCCAAAAGGTCACAACGCCTGAAGGGGTAGAAGATGAGAGAGTTAAAAGAGCGGAGGCTACCAGAGAGATGCTCAGGGAAAAGTTAAGAAGGGGGGAAATTGAGGACCGGCTGATTGAAATTAAAGCAAAAGATAAATTTGCGCCCCTGATAGAGATATTTACTCCTGTGGGTGTTGAACAGATGGGAATGAATTTCCAGGATTTTCTTGGGGACATGATGCCGGCAAAGTCAAGGTCCAGGAAAGTACCCATTAAGGAAGCGAGGAGGATAGTTCTGGAGGAGGAATCCCAGAAATTAATTGATAGAGATAAAATGATACAGGAGGCTATCTGGAGAGTGGAAAACTCGGGGATTATTTTTGTAGACGAAATTGACAAAATTGCAGATGGAGCAGCTAATAGAGGAGCCGATGTTTCAAGAGAAGGTGTCCAGAGAGACCTTCTTCCTATAGTTGAGGGTACAACTGTGACTACCAGATATGGAGCGGTAAAAACTGACCACATTTTGTTTATTGCTGCAGGAGCCTTCCACGGTTCATCTCCCTCTGATTTAATTCCAGAGCTTCAGGGAAGATTTCCCATAAGAGTGGGACTTGACCGTCTGACAGAAAAGGATTTTGAGCGGATACTAACCGAACCCAGGAATGCGCTCATAAAACAGTACCAGGCTCTTCTGAAAACAGAGGGTGTTAATCTTATCTTTACGTCAGAGGCTATTAAAGAGATTGCCTCTTTAGCATACCTTGTCAATGAACAGACAGAGGATATCGGTGCTCGCAGGCTTTATACGGTTATGGAAAAGCTTCTTGAAGAAATATCTTTTCAGGCACCTCAACTAAAGGGTAAAACCTTCACCATTACTGATGAGTATGTGCGGGAAAAGTTGGGTGAGATAGTGCAAAAAGAGAGTTTATCCCGCTACATTCTTTAACTTTTATTCTGTTAAAAACTTGCTTTTCAATAAAAAAGGGAGTAGAATAAAGATGGCAAGAAAGATAAAAGATACAGCCAGGGGATTCACTCTGGTTGAGCTTCTGGTAGTAGTTACAATTGTTGCTATTCTCGTAGGTATTGCTGTTCCAAACTTTATGGGAGCGGTAACAAGAGCACGGGTTGCCAGGGCGTTTGCCGAGATGAGAAGTCTTGGAAATGCGGTGCAGATGTACTGGATTGACCATAATATTTTTCTAGGCACGAGCACTGACCTTACGGGGCCGGGTTTAGTATATATAACTTCAATTCCCTCTGACCATTTTAATGAAAATGCTGCCCGGGGTGTGAAGGATGGGGCACTGACAGATAAAAGTTACGGTTATTATACAACGGGCGATACTGCCTGGCTGATTGTTTCCAATGGACCGGATAAAAATCCCGATGTATCTGCGGATGATATTGACTGGTCCGCTCGCACAGTGGGTCAGTTAGGTGGATGGGAAGGCTCAAAAACTGGTTATGGGTACAACTGGTATGACCCGGGAGATGGACTGAGTAGTAGTGGCGATCTCGGAATCTCGGGTCCATAAATAGAGGAGAGGAAAATGTGTGGAATTGTTGGCTATACGGGTTTTAAGGATTGTGCCAGTATTCTTTTAAAGGGGTTAAAGTGTCTTGAGTACAGGGGTTATGATAGCTGGGGTTTCAGTTTTCTGAAAGATGAAAATTTGGTTACTATAAAAAAAGCAGGTAAAATATCAGAAGCTGAGGAGATTGTGAATGATTTCCCCCGCAAAAGCTTTACCGGCATTGCCCATACTCGCTGGGCTACCCATGGTTTTCCCACCGATATCAATGCCCATCCTCATTTTGATTGCAGGATGAAGATAGCTGTTGTCCACAATGGGATAATTGAGAATTACCTTGAGTTAAAAAAGGAACTTCAAAAGGAAGGACATATCTTCAGGAGTGAAACAGATACAGAGGTGATTCCACATCTTATAGAAAAGTATTACCAAGAAGATATATTATCTGCTATAAGAAAGGCGATGTTAAGATTGGTGGGGGCATTTGGTCTTGCCATAATCTCAACTGATGAGCCGAATATCTTATACGGTGCTCGCAGAGGCTCACCTCTCATTGTAGGTGTAGGTGATAAAGAGATGTTTCTTTCTTCGGATATAAATGCTCTTGTTACCCATACCCGAAAGGTGATTTACCTTGATGAGGATGAGGTGGTCAAGCTTACTCCCACATCTTTTGAGATTTCCACTCTAAAAGAGGAAAAAATGCAAAAGGAAATTCATACCATTTCTTTAGATGCTGTTTCCCTTGGAAAAGGTGGTCTTCCTCATTTTATGTTAAAGGAGATATTTGAGCAGCCCGAGTCCTTACATAACGCCTTCAGAGGGCGTCTTGATTATGGAAGAGCAATCTCTAAGCTGGGTGGGCTTGAGCTTACGCAATCTGAAATGCTTTCCGTCAGGGGAATAAAACTTCTTGGTTGTGGAACATCCTGGCATGCGGCGCTTATTGGTAAATACCTTTTTGAGGAACTTGCCCGTATCCCTGCAGAAGTAGATTATTCCTCCGAGTTCAGGTATAGAGACCCGATTCTTCTTCCTGATACGCTGGTTATAGCAATATCCCAGTCCGGAGAGACGGCAGATACCCTTGCTGCAATGAAGGAAGCTAAAAGAAAAGGTGCTAAAGTTCTGGGAATATGTAATGTAGTGGGAAGCTCAATAGCAAGAGAGTGTGGAAGAGGAGTATATTTACATGCAGGTCCTGAGATAGGAGTTGCATCAACCAAGGCTTTTACCTCTCAACTTGTGGTTTTGACACTTCTTGCGCTTCTTTTTGCCAGGATGAAAGGGGTTATGGCAAGAAGAGAAGGGCTTATTGCTTTAAATGCCATTGAGGCTCTTCCCTGTCTTGCTAAGAGAGTTTTAAAAAAGGCTGAAAAGGTTGAAAAAATAGCTGACCTTTTCTATAGATACCCTAATTTTCTCTACGTAGGGAGGGGATATCAGTTTCCCATAGCACTTGAGGGAGCCTTGAAGCTCAAGGAAATATCTTATGTGCATGCCGAAGGTATTCCCGCTGCAGAACTAAAACACGGTCCAATAGCCCTTATAGATGAGAACATGCCCACAGTTGTTTTAGCTACAGAGAGCAATATTTTAGATAAGGTTAAATCCAATGTAGCTGAGATAAAGGCGAGAAAAGGGAAGATAATTTCAATAGTTACCGAGGCCAGTCGGGAGATGGATGATTTAAGTGATTTTAAATGTAGCGTTCCTCCCACACCTCATTTTCTTGCACCCATTTTATCGGTTATTCCACTTCAGCTTCTTGCCTACTACATTGCCACGTGTCTGGGATGCGATGTGGATAAACCAAGAAATCTTGCTAAAAGCGTAACGGTGGAGTAAATGCAGGTTATTATTTTTGAGGATTATCTGGCGGCGGAGCTAAAACCTGTAACTCTAACAAGACCTGCTCTTGGGGTAAGCATGTGTGGAACAAACCTGTATAATCTTTTAAAATTCAAAGGATTTAAAATATCCTACATTGTGCGCCAATATTTGAGAGACTTTTGTGCTGAAGATTTCCCTAATCATCTTTTAAATAGCAAAGATAAAATGGGTCTACTTTTTATAAATGCTTCTTTTCCTCCTGTAAATAGGATTATTCAGCAGATTATTGATTTAACCGCCAAAAAAAAACCTTTTCTTGCTGAGAGTGATTCAAGAGTGGTCTGTGCATTTTTTCCTGAGATCAGTTTTGATTTAAACAAGTTTGATGAGCGCTCTTTAACTAATTTCCTGCGCGAGCAGGAATACGAGTTCCTTGAGGAAAGATTCCCTCTTATTAACTATCCATTTGACATCATTCGATATAACAAGTACTACTTCCAGGAGAATCTTCAAGAGCTTATAAAGGGTTTTAAAGAGAGGGAAGCTGATGTATTCGTGGGAAAAAATGTCCAGATTCATCCCACAGCTTGTATGGATACAGAGGGAGGAACCATTGTAGTTGATGACGATACAACAATTTCTCCCTTTGTTTACATAAAAGGTCCGGTTTATATTGGTAAAAACTGCAAAATTACAGAAAGGGCAAGCATAAAAGATATGTGCCATATTGCTGCTCACTGCAAAGTGGGTGGGGAAGTAGAGTGTTCAATTATGGAGGTTTTTTCCAATAAACAGCATCACGGTTTTTTGGGACACAGCTGGGTGGGAAGTTGGGTGAATATGGGAGCTGGAACCTCATCCTCTGATTTAAAGAATACTTATGGAGAGATAACTATAAACTATCAGGGAAAAAAAATTCCAACGGGTATGCAGTTTTTGGGATGTATAATTGGTGACTATTCTAAGACGGCTATCAATACGAGTATTTTTACTGGAAAGATTATAGGCGCGGCAAGTTATGCGTACGGATTTGTAACTACGAATGTTCCCAGTTTTTGTAATTATGCTAGAGGCTTCGGTCAGGTAACCGAACATTATCTTCCTGCTGTGGTTAAAACTCAGGAAAGAATGTTTGCCCGGCGTAATGTTAATCAGACTCGCATTCACGTTAAACTTCTGGAGGATATCTATCAGATGACGCGTGATGAGAGAATTATGTCTACAGATAACCTCTCTTTTTAAGTTATAATTTGACTGTTTTGGAATTTTTGCTATTGTAATAGAAAAGTTATCTTGAGGAGTGTGGGAAAAAATGGCAATGAATAGTTTTTACGCTACGGGCAAAAGAAAAGAAGCTGTCGCTAAAGTGTGGATGAAAACAGGAGAAGGAAAAATACTGGTTAATGAACGCAGCTTTGAGGATTACTTTCCTCGGGAAATTTACAGAAAGACAGTAAGGGAACCTCTGGAACTGGTTGATTTTCTGGGAAGATTTGATGTTGCGGCTCACGTTGAAGGAGGAGGCTTAAGCGGACAGGCTGAGGCGCTCAGACTGGGAATAGCAAAGGTAATTTCTGAGATTAATCCTGAGCTAAGAAAGACCTTAAAAAAAGCTAATTTCCTGAGCCGGGATGCAAGGATGAAGGAAAGGAAAAAACCAGGATTAAGGGGTGCCCGAGCTAGGCCCCAAACTTCCAAGAGATAGGTAGGTTTTAATCTATGGGGTGGCTTGAAAAAACATATAATCGTATAAAAAAGGTTAAGAAAAAAATAGATGTTCCCGATGGTTTATGGACTAAATGTGCAAATTGCTCGGAGATAGTATATAACAAAACACTGGATGAGAATCTTCGTGTTTGCCCTAAGTGTAATTATCACTTTTACATTGGTGCTTGCTACAGGATTGATATTACTTTAGATAAAGATAGTTTCTTTCAGTATAATTCTACCTTTAACTCGAGCAACCCGCTTAATTTTCCAGAATATGAGGAAAAGCTAAAAAAAGCAGAAAAAAGTACAAATCTGGATGAAGCTGCGCTAATAGGTGAGGGCAAGATAGGAGGTAGAGAGGTTGCAATAACGGTAACTGATTTTGGATTCATGGGAGGTAGTATGGGTCTGGTGGTTGGAGAGAGAATAGCTACTGTTGTAGATAAAGCTTTGGAGAAACATCTGCCTCTTATAATTATTTCTGGCTCAGGTGGAGGAGCCAGAATGCAAGAAGGTGTTCTTTCTTTAATGCAGATGGCGAAAGTAAGCGCCTCTCTTGCTGAGTTTAAAACTAAAGGCGGTTTATACATCTCTGTTCTCACCCATCCTACAATGGGAGGGGCAATGGCAAGTTTCGCCAGCAGAGGAGATATTATTATAGCTGAGCCAGGGGCGCTTCTGGGCTTTGCTGGTCCCAGAGTGATAAAGCAGACTATCAAACAGCAGATACCTAAGGGGTTTCAACGCTCCGAATCCCTCCTTAAGCATGGAATGATTGACCTTGTGGTAGATAGAAACAATATCCGTTCCACTCTTATTAAAATACTGGATTTTTTAAAAAAATAGGGACAGGCGAGACGCCCATCCTACCATAGGTAAAAGCTACCAGAGCTAAAGAAAGGGGTCTGTCCCCTTTTTGTGTAAGAATGGTAAGAAAAAGCAGGTTAATTAAAATTGGCGGGGTACCTATAGGAGGTGGCTTACCTCCCGTTGTTCAGGGTATGGTTAAATCCGACCCTCTGGATGTGGATGCTACAGTTAAAGAAATATACTCCCTTAAAGAAGCAGGAGCAAAGATTGTTAGAGTTGCCGTTCCCAACCTTAAAGCAGCAAAAAACATTTCCCTGATAAAAGAAAAAGTTGATATTCCTCTCGCTGCTGATATTCATTTTAACTATCGCCTGGCTTTTGAGGCTATAGATAGAGGTATAGATAAGGTAAGGGTTAATCCTGGCAATTTAAGTCCCCGGGAAATATTGCTGGTAGCAAGCAAGGCAAAAGAAAAAAAAATCCCTCTTAGAGTAGGAGTCAATTCGGGTTCTTTGCCTAAGAGCACTTTAGAAAGAATATTAAAAGTCAAAGCTGATAAAGAGGAAAAGATACATCTTGTATGTAAGGCAATGATTGATGTGGCGCTTGGCTGTGTAAGTTTACTGGAAGAGAATGGGTTTGAGGATATAGTAGTTTCTCTTAAATCATCCGAGGTGCCGGTAACTATTTTATCCAATAAAATAATTGCGGGTAAAATTTCTTATCCCCTGCATTTAGGGGTTACCGCCACAGGTCCTCCTCCTGCAGGAATTATTAAATCAGTCATAGGAATTGGTGCGTTGTTAAGTGAGGGTATAGGAGATACTATTCGTGTTTCTCTTACTGCAAGTTCAGTAGAGGAAGTTAAAGTGGCTTATCAGATACTGGAGTATCTTGACCTTATCCGGCAAAAACCTACTCTCATAAGTTGTCCTACCTGTGGGCGGAGCAGGGGAGATGTTCTCTCTATTGCCGCAGAAATACTTAAGGTGATAGATAAGATGCACTCACCCATTAAGGTGGCAGTTATGGGCTGTGAAGTAAATGGACCGGGAGAAGCTCAGGAAGCCGATATTGGTATAGCCTGCACCAGACAGGGAGGAGTTTTATTTAAAAATGGGCATCTTCTAAACAAGGTAAAGAAGAATGAGATTATCCCTACTTTAGTAAAGGAACTTCGTTCTATGGAACAAAGTTTGGGGAGCTAGCGAAGTGGTTAAGTACATTTTTGTCACAGGAGGAGTTCTTTCTTCTCTTGGCAAGGGAATAGCATCAGCCTCCATTGGAACATTACTTAAGAGCAGGGGATTAAAAGTAAGCATGTTAAAATTTGACCCTTATATAAATGTTGACCCGGGAACTATGAATCCTTATCAACATGGGGAGGTTTTTGTGACAAAAGATGGGGCAGAGACCGACCTTGACCTTGGACATTATGAGAGGTTCGTGGGTGTAAATCTTTCCCGTTATAATAATGTTACAGCAGGACAAATTTATAGCTGCATAATTGGAAAGGAAAGAAAAGGAAAATATCTGGGTAAAACCATCCAGGTGATTCCCCATATAACTGATGAGATTCAGGATAGAATAAGAAAGGTAGCAAAACTTGATAAGGCTTATATAGTTATTGTAGAAATTGGGGGGACAGTTGGGGATATTGAATCTTTACCTTTTCTGGAAGCTGTAAGACAGTTCAGGTTAGAAGAAGGTAAAGATAATACCTTATTTATCCATCTTACTCTTCTTCCCTATGTTCCCTCAGCGGGAGAACTTAAAACTAAGCCCACCCAGCACAGTGTAGGTAGACTCAGAGAGATAGGTATTCAACCTGATTTTGTTTTATGCCGCACTCAGCTTCCTCTTACTGAAAAAGCAAGAAACAAGATATCTTTATTTTGTAATGTAGAGAAGAAAAATGTAATCCAGGCTATTGATGTTGATAATATATATGAAGTACCTTTGCGTTTCGAAAAAGAAGGTTTAACGGATAAGATAATGAAACAGCTTGGTTTAAAGAATAAAAAAAAAGACCTTACAGAATGGAACGGATTGGTAGAAAAAATTAATAGTGCCAATAAGCTGGTGAGAGTTGCTGTAGTGGGAAAATATGTTCAAATGAAAGATGCCTACAAAAGTGTTATTGAGGCCTTTACTCATGCCGGGGCATCTAATCATGCAAAGGTATCCTTAGAATGGATAGAATCAGAAAGTATAAATAATGAAAATGAAGACATATTATCGTCTTTTCAGGCAATCCTTGTCCCCGGAGGGTTTGGCTTAAGAGGTATAGAGGGGAAAATAAAGGCCATACAATTTGCAAGAGAACATAACCTGCCTTTCCTGGGGCTATGTCTGGGAATGCAATGTGCGGTGATTGAATTTGCCCGAAATGTTGCTAACCTTAAAGGTGCAAATTCAACCGAGTTTGATTCTAACACGCCGTATCCAGTAATTGACCTTCTACCCGAGCAACGCAAAATTAAAGACAGAGGAGGAACAATGAGACTGGGTGAGTATGAGTGCAGGTTGGAAGAGGGTAGTTTGAGCTGGAGCGCTTATCAAAGAAGTTTGGTATATGAAAGACATAGACACCGCTATGAGTTTAATAACAAATACAAAGATATACTAAAAAAAGCTGGTTTGAGAATAGCTGGAATGTATCCTGAAAAAAACCTGGTGGAGATAATTGAGCTAACTAACCATCCCTGGTTTGTGGCTACTCAATTTCATCCCGAGTATAATTCTAAACCACAGAGCCCTCATCCACTCTTTAGAGATTTTGTTAAAGCTGCTATGCAAAAAACTTTGCCCCGTGAGAGAGTAAGTATTTAGGGGGCCTCATAAGGAGTTGAAAATATGGCTGGAAGATTGATTTTAATTTTCCTGGGAGCAGTTCTTGTAAATAACTTTGTCCTTCGTTATTTTTTAGGTATCTGTCCTTTCTTAGGAGTGACAGGTAAAGTTGAATCCGGGGTAGCAATGGGATTTGCTACAACTTTTGTCATGACCATCACCGCGGCTGTTGTCTGGCCAGTTAATATGTATATTATCCAGGGGTTAAATCTTCCCTTCCTTGAATATGTCTCTGACATTTTAATCATCGCCTCTCTTGTTCAACTGATAGAGATGTTTATTAAAAAAACAAACCCCGCTTTATATAGAAGTTTAGGGATTTATCTTCCTTTAATCACAACTAACTGTTCAATTTTGTTTTTAGCTCTCTTCATCCCCCTCAGAGAATATACTTTTATTGATAGTATAATATTTGGTTTTGGTGCGGGGATGGGCTTTACTTTTGTTTTACTTTTAATGTCTGCGATAAGAGAGGAGCTTGATTTTGCTGAGGTGCCAAGGTCATTAAGGGGTGCGCCTGTGACCTTAATTACAGCTGGTCTTCTTGCGCTTGCCTTTATGGGATTTACAGGACTTATTTAAGGAGGAGTAAATGAACAAGGCACAGTTAATAGAGAAAGTAGCAGGTAAGGTAGATATTACTAAGAAAGAGGTTGACAATGTTGTTGATGCTTTTATTAAGACGGTAAGTAACAGCCTCTCCAAAGGTCAAAAGGTTACCTTAGTTGGCTTTGGCACTTTTCAGGTGATGGAGAGGAAGGCAAGAAGAGGGGTTAATCCTCAAACAGGAAAGGAGATTCAAATTCCAGCTAAGAAAGCGCCTAAATTTGTTTCGGGGAAGAGTTTAAAGGATGCAGTAAAATAAAAATAATTTAGGTAAGTAGTGGGAAGTAACCGAACGGTTTCTTCCCATAATGAGAAAGGTATTCCCAGTAAAAGAGGGGGGGTACCTGGTATGCCGGGACAGTGAGATATATTCTCCACAATAGTAGATGTAGAGAGCTAAGGGAAACTGTTAGTGTATAAAAAGGACCGGGTTTTTATATCCTGAAACACACCAAAACAGGTGATTTAACAGACAAAACACAGCCGGCAAGGGTTTACATATACCTTGACCTTTATTTGACAGCAGATAGGCACATACAGCCGGAATATGAGCATAAAGCAGGTATTTATGAGCGTATCCTGCAGATAAGTTGTATCTTATCCGGGAGCGTAGCAAAATAACACAAAAGAAGTTTGTAATTGAGCCGGGAAATATGATACAGTAAGAAAAATAAAGGGAGGTGAGACAAGGTGGACAAAAAAGAAGAGAAAAAAGAGGGCGGAAAAGAAAAGAAGAAAGGGTGGTTTAAAAAAGAAGAGAAAAAGCAGAAGGAAAAAGGAAAGAAGAAATAAGTAAATTAAAACTTCTCTATCAAGAGATTTTTGTCAAACCAGTTACGGGATAGAAGGATTTTCTCTAATATTCCAAAAAAGGAGTGGTATTTTGGAACAAGGGACTATACGCTAAAAAAGTTAATCCGGGTCTAGCGTGAGTTTATTAAATACTTGTGGATAACTTTAATGTAAAAATGCGCTAATGTAGTATTGATGATGGATTGCGTAGACAAAAAGAGGTGTAAAGAATGTATACACTGATTTAGTGTAATTTGCGAGATTCTCATAAAGTTACCTAATTATCTATATTTAAATAGAAAATTATGTGAAGCTCCTTGACATATTGGGAAAATGTGCTATAATGTATACACTGATATGGCTAC
>JACUUP010000199.1 GCA_014859225.1 Candidatus Aerophobota bacterium | reverse complement strand
CATATATAATCTCCTGACTTTAAAAGTATCATATTAAAACAAGCTGTCAAGGGAAGTTAAAAAATTAGCAATTAAACTTGACGGCTACAAAAATTTATCTATAATGTCTGCATACCTACCTATAGATATGTATTATATGATACATATACTATTCAGCTTAAAAAGAAAGGGTAAGAATCGCATTGAAAAAGGGAGAAACTGCAGTGGAAAGGAGGTGATGCTAAAGACAGGGCAGAGGGAAAATAAATAGCTTGTTAGTGTAAGCTATATCAAAAAATTAAGAGAGGGGGTAGAAAGTGAGTTTAACTAAAAAACTCAAAAAAAAAGTTTTACTTAAGGGCATCGGGTTAGCTATCACCCTTGGTCTTGTGCTGACTTTGCTGAGCAGCTCAGTTTTTTCTCAGGATAAGATAAACCTGACCTGGAGCGAATGGTGGGACCAAGAGTGGGGAGAGGAGACCATTAACTTCATAATCTCCTCATTTGAAAAGAAGCACCCCAACGTTAAGGTAGAAACAATGTTTGCTCCTCATGCCATGTATCAGGACAAACTTTTAACCCTATGTCATGCCGGAGAAGTGCCTGATGTTATGGCTATGGAAGTTACCTGGGCAGCGGATTTTGACAGACTTGGAGTTTTTGAAAATCTGGAGCCTTATATCAGCAAAGCAGATGCGGATTTTACTGCACGACATAATCCTGCCTGGGATAGCTGGTGGAAAGGTCGTCTTATAATGACCTACCTGTATACAATGTCTTACGGGGTATACTACAATGTCCGTATGCTGGAAGAAAAAGGAATAGATGCTCCAACCGACTGGGAAAGCTTAAGAGCAGCACTGAGAAAGCTGCAGGAGCCGGAAAAGAAAAGATGGGGAATTGCCTTACCTGTAGCCATGAAAAGTGCAGCTCATTTTACACTGTACAATTTCTGGACTCGTTTAATCCAGGCCGGAGGAAGGATGACGGATGAGGAAGGTCTGGCTGTTTTCAACTCACCTGCCGGGGTCAAATCTTTAAGATACTGGGGAAGCATTCTCGCTGAAGGCTTAGCTTACCCGGGAACGGTGAGAGGTGCTCTTGCAATTGGTGAGAAAGAAATGATAGAGCTTCTTGCTGCTGAGCAGGTGCCCTTCCAGATAACAGGACCATTCGTAAAAACACAGGTTGTTGAACGAAACCCAGCAATGGAAAACAATATTGCTCTTACTCCTCCCTTCAAGGATGCTACCAGCGGGTATCTTATCACGGGAAGCGGGGTGAGTTTATCCTCTAAAACCGAACATCCTGAGCTTGGCTGGGAATTTATTAAGCATCTGCTGGCAGATGAAGTAGCCTCAAAGATGCTCAAAGAAAGGTCGCTTTTCTGGGCAAATACCAGGGTGCTTGAAGACCCAGACATAAAAACGGATCCCGTACTCAGATATCTACCGCAGATGATAAATGACCCTGCCTCACAGCCCTGGTCTGTTCTACCTCAGTTAGGAGACCTTTGCAACTCACTCATGGTAAATGCCCAGGAATATTTTCTGGGAAGAAAAGAGGCTCAAACTGCTCTGAACGATGCCGTAAATTACTGGAACAGGATAATAGAAGAAGCACGGTAAAACGACTCTTTTTTTCTGGCACAGGGTTTTTAAAAGCCCTGTGCCTTTTTTAAATTAAAAACTTATGTCACAATTAGCAAAACAAAAAAATGGATTTGAACTTCGGGGTTTTATATTCATCATGCCCGCCGTTATATTTTTACTTATCGTTGTTATCTATCCTCTGATTAAGGTTTTTGAATATAGTTTTCATGAGTACAGTGGGGGTTTTGTTTTTGTCGGTTTGCGACACTATAAAACTCTTTTCGCTGATGAGCTTTTCTGGACAAGCCTTAAAAATACCTCTCTTTTCACTGCCGGCACGATTTTCCTTGACCTTTCTCTTGCCTGGGGCATCGCCCTTCTCCTGAATTCAAAGTGGCCTCATCACAAGCTGAGAAATTTCTTCCGTGGTGCTCTAATTCTACCCTTTTTGTTTTCTGCACCCGCATCAGCACTTTTGTGGGGAATTCTTTACCAGCCACTTGGGTTCTTAAACTTCATAATTGAACGACTCTTTGGAACTACGCTCAATTTTCTGGGCGACCCACAGTATGCGCTATTTTCTGTTTTATGGGTTAGTGTGTGGAGAAATTTCCCTCTCATTATGATACTTGTGCTGGGTGGACTGCAATCTATTCCCCGCAATCTTCACGAGGCAGCAAGGATTGATGGTGCAAATCGTATCCAGAGGCTTTGGTTTGTAACTTTACCCCAGATGCGCTCTTTGATGGCAACTATCATTGTTATTGATTTTGCCACCACATTCATCCATTTTGATCTGGTATGGACAATGACCCAGGGAGGTCCTCTGCGCAGCACGTACA
>JACUUP010000198.1 GCA_014859225.1 Candidatus Aerophobota bacterium | reverse complement strand
AAAAGAAAGGCTGGTTGTCAAATTAACTTTTCCCAGATTCCTTGTTTTTCTTTGTTCTGCAAATAGTAATCTACATATTTTGCGGCATTTTTTCCTGCACCTGCGGCCAGAATAACTGTAGCCGCTCCTGTGGTTACATCTCCACCTGCAAAAACACCCTGCTTCGTAGTTGCCCCGGTTTTTTCGTTAACCACTAAAGTGCCCCATCTGGGGTGAATTTCAAGGTCAGGCGTCGTTTTAGCAATCATAGGTGATGGATTTTGCCCGATGGCTACAACTACCGTTTCCACCGGCAGGATAAATTCGGAGTCTTCCATGGGCACAGGTCTTCTTCTCCCCGATGCATCAGGCTCCCCCAGGCGCATCCTTATAAGTTTTGCTTTCCTCACCCAACCAGCCTCATCTCCCATGTATTCAACCGGAGCAACCAGAAATAAAAATTCAATTCCCTCCTCCTCAGCATTCTCTATCTCTTCAATTCTGGCGGGCATTTCATTCCTTGTTCTTCTATAAAAAACAGTAACTTTTTTTGCCCCGGCTCGCAGTGCTACCCGCGCAGAATCCATAGCCACATTTCCTCCACCAATTACACCTACTCGCTCGCCAACTTTAACCGGAGTATCGTACTCGGGAAATTTAAAAGCCTTCATCAAGTTCATACGGGTTAAAAATTCATTGGCAGAATATACACCAAGCAGATTTTCACCCGGAATATACATAAATGTTGGAAGGCCAGCTCCTGTACCTACAAATACCGCTTCGTACCCATCCTCATTCATCAGCTCATCAACTGTTCTTGTTTTTCCCACAAAAAAATTCTTTACTATATCAACTCCCAGGGATTTGATATATTCCACCTCTCTTTTTACAATCTCCTTGGGTAATCTAAACTCTGGAATCCCATAAACCAGCACCCCTCCTGGCTCGTGAAGTGATTCAAATATAGTTACCGAGTATCCCTTTTTAGCAAGCTCGCTTGCACATACAAGAGAAGCTGGTCCTGAGCCAACAACCGCTACTTTTTTTCCTGTTTTTTCAGGTGAGGATTTTGATAGAGACTGATTTTGACATTTTTCTTTTGCCTCATAGTCAGCCACAAATCGCTCAAGTCTTCCGATGGCAACCGGCTCGCCCTTGCGTGCTAAAATACAAACTTTTTCACACTGGTCCTCCTGGGGACAGACTCTCCCACACACTGCAGGAAGGGGGTTCTCTTTTTTTAGTATTTCTGCCGCCTCCAGGAATTTTTCCTCTTTTATCTTTTTTATAAAAGCGGGGATATCAATTTCCACAGGACACCCTTTTATACACGTAGGTTTTTTGCACTCAATGCATCGTTTCGCCTCTTCTTTTGCCTCCTCAAGATTATATCCCAGAGCAACTTCAAAAAAATTATGTGCCCTATCCAGTGGATTTTGCTTTCTCGTAGGAGTTTTTTTCAGGGTGATTTTTTTACCATTCATTTTCATTCTCCTGAAGATTTCTGAATGATTTTTGCAAGACAAATCTCTTCTTCCTTTTTGTACATTTGCAGCCTCTTTGTTAGAAGGTCAAAATTTACCTTGTGGGCATCAAAATCGGGCCCATCCACACAGGCAAATTTAGTCTCATCCCCAATTTCAACCCTGCATGCACCGCACATACCTGTTCCATCCACCATAATGGGATTTAGACTTACAATAGTTTTAATAGTATACTTTTTGGTTAATCCCGCCACCGACTTCATCATCAGAACAGGTCCAACGGCAAAGACTCTATCAATTTTTTTGTGTTCATTTTCAATAAGATGCCTCAAAAAATCGGTGACAAATCCCTTAAATCCTTTTGAGCCATCGTCTGTCGTAACGTAGTACTCATCGCTTAGCCTCTTCAGCTCATCTTCAAGGATAAGAAACTTCTCATTTCTTGCTCCATTAACAACAATAACATAGTTATCTTTACTCTTCAGTGCTCTTACCAATGGATAAAGAACCGCTGTGCCAAATCCTCCGCCTAAAGCTGCCACACAACCAAACTTTTCAATCTCGGTGGGAGTTCCCAGTGGACCTAAAAAATCATAGATTTCATCACCTTCATTAAAAGATGAAAGATGCTGCGTGGTTTTCCCTACTACTTGAAATATTATGCTGACTGTTCCTTTTTCCTTATCGCTGTTGGCAATGGTAAGAGGAATTCTTTCCCCTTTTTCATAAATTCTTAAAACCACAAACTGCCCGGGCTTTGCTGACCTTGCCACGTGAGAAGCTTTTACCACCAAAAGATGAGAATCAGGTCCAAGCACTCTTTTTTCCAGTATTTGATAGCCCACAGATACCCTCCTTTTTCGTTTTGCTCATGCAAAAATTCAAAAAATAGACTTTATTATACCCTATTTTTCTTTATATGCAACCAAACGCGTTAAGTCATATATAAT